>JAYKIC010000543.1:0-5916 GCA_035284985.1 Leptolyngbyaceae cyanobacterium | reverse complement strand
AGGAAACAGGGTTGAAGTCAGCCTTGAGGATTTGACATGAGTCGCCGCATTGTCTTTGAATCATCGGCATTTGAGGACTTTAGCGAGTGGGCCAAACTAGATAAAAAGATTCATCGAAAAATTGTGGTCCTAATCAAGGATATTGATCGCAGTCCTTACGCAGGTTTAGGTAAACCTGAAGCACTCAAGTACGATTATCAAGGATACTGGTCAAGACGTATCAATGCCGAGCATCGTTTGATATATACAGTTACGAATACAGAAATCATTATTGTTGCTTGCCGATACCATTATGATCCGTAGTTTCCAACAAATATAGATGGGCTAGACTAACAACGGGGCAGGCACCGCTGCTGCTGCGGGGTGGTTCGTGGAACAACAATCCCAGAAACTGCCGCTCGGCAAACCGTAACAGGAACAACGTAGACAACAGGAACAACAACCTCGGCTTTCGCCTAGTTTGTTCCTCCCCCAGTACTCTTCACCGCCAGAGCCAGTGGATGGGAATTCATTGGGAGTGCCTTGAAGAGTCCAGACCTGTTCCAGTGATGACATTAGCGTTTATTGCTGATTGGCATTGCTGATTAGCAAGAATGGGTCATCCAAAAATAAACCAGGGCCAGCCAGCTCGGTAGGGTTTCCGAACAGTTGTCTGGCCCATTACAACCAGTCTGGCGTAGTGGCATGACACAGCTAATTTGGTGGAATAGAAATTGCGTTAAACCCTTGATTGGTGGGCGATGCCCACCCTACGTAATTCACCAATTAACGCATGTCACGCCAGTACTGACTGGGAGAAGTGATTTTGGATTGGTGACTTTGGATTTTGGAGGGAAAAAGGCGTTTGCCGAAGGCATGGCGAAGCCAAACGCTCGTGGATGGGAAAGGGGCGATCGCCTTTGGAGTCTGTATTAGTCCATCCTATATAGTACAAATAAATTAATTTAATTCGTCGAACAATGCTCCACTAAGCTAAACTGACATCAACAGGCTATTTCCCAAAGTGACTCTTATGATGACCCTTACACCAGCCCAGCAACAAATTGTGGAAGATAAAGTGACGACCGGACAGTATGCTAATGCTGAGGAAGTCATTGATTTAGCCCTAGAACTTCTACAATTCCTTGATGCGGAATCTTTAGCCTGGTTGAAAGAGACTCAAAACAAAATTCAGGTTGGCATTGATGAATTGGAGCGTGGCGAAGGAGTTGATGGCACTGTCGTAATGGATCGCCTGTTGCAGCGATTTCAGGATGCCCAAGCAGGATAACGCGAATGAACTTTATCTTAGCTCCATCAGCGATCGCCGATTTAGAAGACATTTCCAACTATTTCTTAGAGCGCAATGTGGAAGCGGGAGAGAGGTTATTCCAGAAATTCAATAAGCGATTTCAATCTTTAACGCAGTTTCCAAACCTTGGTAAGCCCTACCCTAGTCTGCACCCTAATATCCGAGGACTACTAGAACAGAACTATATTGTTTTTTATCAAGTGTCTCCCGAAGCTGTTGAAATAGTCCGCATCATTGATGCTCGTCGCAATATTTTGGAACTTTTTAAGCAAGGGCGTTAGCTTCCTTACAGACGAATCGTGAGAGCAATTGCTTTTTGAGAATGTAAGGGTGACGTGTTGACGTTGCTCCTCTTGCTCAGGTATGGGAAAGGGGGCGATCGCTCGATTTTGGATTTTAGAGTTTGGATTTTAGACGGTTGAAGGGCGATCCTCTTGCTCAGGTATGGGAAAGGGGGCGATCGCCAACATCATTAATCGAGGGATTATTTGGCGTGCATCATCTTGTTACAACTCTTCAGAAAGATAAACGCTTGCGGTATGGTGATCAAAGTAGCGCTAACGATCTGTGTAATCAACATTACCGTATATGACTTCGGCTTCATCCCCATTAACCTCATCTAACCCTTCTCCGGCTCCTCACCATAAGGCAAAAGGCTTACCACGGGGTAAGATGCGTCCGGCCAAAGATTTGTGCAGCGATTGTGGTCTGTGCGATACCCATTACATTCATTACGTTCAAGACGCTTGCGCTTTTCTCAATCAACAGGTACCTGAATTGGAAGCACAAACCCACGGGCGATCGCGCAACCTTGACAGTGAAGATGACTGGTATTTTGGTGTGCATCAAGACATGATGGCGGCCCGGAAACAGGAGCCGATTGAGGGAGCACAGTGGACTGGAATTGTGAGTAGCATTGCCATTGAAATGCTCACCAGTGGCGAGGTTGAGGGGGTGGTCTGTGTGCAAAATACCGAGAGCGATCGCTTCCAGCCCATGCCTGTGATTGCGCGATCGCCCGAAGCGATCCTAGCCGCACGGGTGAATAAACCCACCCTGTCCCCCAATTTGTCCGTGTTGGAACTAATTGAACAATCGAACCTGAAACGGGTCTTGGTCATTGGCGTAGGCTGTCAAATTCAGGCACTCCGGGCGGTGGAAAAAAAGCTGGGCTTGGAAAAGCTCTACGTTCTGGGTACTCCCTGCGTTGATAACGTCACCCGCGCTGGCTTGCAGAAATTTTTGGAAACCACCAGCCGATCCCCCGAAACCGTAGTCCATTACGAATTTATGCAGGACTTTCGCGTCCACTTCAAGCATGAAGATGGTTCTACGGAACTCGTGCCCTTTTTCGGCCTCAAAACCAATCAGCTCAAGGATGTGTTTGCCCCATCCTGTATGAGTTGTTTCGACTACACCAACTCCCTGGCGGACCTAGTGGTGGGGTATATGGGCGCTCCCTTTGGCTGGCAGTGGATTGTGGTTCGCAATGATCGCGGCCAGGAAATGCTGGATATGGTTAAGGATCAGATTGACACCCAACCTGTGATGAGCCAGGGCGATCGCAAGGCCGCTGTCCAACAGAGCATTCCCGCCTACGATAAAGGCGTCACCTTACCCATGTGGGCGGCCAAACTCATGGGAGTGGTGATTGAGCGGGTTGGTCCTAAGGGGTTGGAATATGCCCGATTTTCTATCGATTCCCATTTCACCCGCAACTACTTATACGTGAAGCGCAACCATCCGGAAAAACTGGAGGATCATGTGCCGGACTATGCCAAGAAAATTGTGGCCCAGTACAAGTTACCGGAATAGTGACATTACCCATGCCCAAGATTCTCCAAGCAGGTGAGTCCTATAGGTTTCGGTCCTATTTTGAGATGCCCGACGAACCGGATTAGATTCTGGCAGAGTTGGGCGATCGCTCACAAACCGATCGCCCAACTCTGCCCCAAACGCGGCAATCTCTTGCCCATTTCGCCTAACTTGAGCAGGACATTGAAGCCTCACTTAAGTTGACGTGGCTGTCCAGCGAAACCGTTCGGCGTGAGGTGATCAGCCAAAACGACAGGACTGGGGGAACGGTGGAGCGATCGCCCTTCAACCAGAATCACCCAAAAGAAACGGAGTCATCCCCTGATGGCTTAGAAACCGACGAAAATTAGCCCCCCTCTTTCTAGAGTTGCAGATTTTGCATCATTTGTACTATAATAGAATCATCATCCCCTTGATGCCCCTTTGCAACTTATCGAAAAACCAACATCATGGTCTTCTTATTCAAAGAACGCTATATTGACCTCCGCACTGATTTTGGCTTCAAACGCATCTTTGGTACCGAATCCAATAAGCAATTCACCATTAACTTTCTCAATACCCTATTACCCCCTCATCATCAAATTCAAGATTTAACCTTTCAAAAAACTGAGAATTTGGGTCTGACCGCGTTGGATCGTCGCGCCATTTTTGATGTTTTTTGTCAGGGCAGTAACGGCGACCAGTTTATCGTCGAGATGCAAAAAACATGGCAAGCCTTTTATAAGGATAGAAGTATTTTCTATGCCACATTCCCGATTCAATCCCAATCCACACGGGGCGATTGGGACTATCAACTCACCCCCGTCTACACCATCTCCGTCCTCAACTTTGCCATGAGTCAAGATCCGGATGACACCGATTTCATGCATACTGTCGTCCTTAAGGATCAACACAACCAATGCTTTTACGATAAGCTAACGTTTATTTATATTGAACTCCCCAAATTTCGCAAGACACTAGAAGAATCTTCGTCCTGTGATGACAAATGGCTCTACCTTTTCCGCCACTTGCCTGAATTAACTCAGCAACCACCACTATTGAATGAACCCATCTTTGATGAATTGTTTGAGGTGGCTGAAATTGCGAATTTCTCTTCCGATGAACAGGATACCTATCAATCTGCCCTAAAAGCCTATCGTGATTTGACGAATATTATGAATTCTGCGGTCCAAGTAGCGGAAGCAAAGGCAATGGAGCGGGGTATGGAACGGGGGATTGAGCAGGGGATTGAGCAGGGGATTGAGCAGGGGGAGCGATCGCTCATTCTCCGACTCCTCTCTCGGCGGCTGGGCGAACTGCCTCAATCGATGCTGGTTCAGTTGGATACCTTAACATTGGCGCAGTTAGAGGCACTAGGTGAGGCGCTATTGGATTTTCAGGCGATCGCCGATCTGGAACAGTGGCTCGTCAACTCACAACGCTAATGATCGCAACTGGAATGAGGGAATGATCACACCTAGGATTTTGGCAGCAGTCGCTGCAATTTAGACTGTAATCGCTTCCCATAAAGGTAGAGCGATCGCCCCCAGGTTAAACGGGGAATATCTGATAGATAGTGCTGTTGATAATCGAAAAACTGATTAATTTCCTCAAGGATCACCTGAAGCCGGGGAATTAACTGATCGGCTCGATAGGGGGTGATCAACACTTCCGAGTGTGGATCAGGGGACCATTGGTTCACGACCTGGCGAATCCGCTGAACATCGTAACCTGTGGCATAGGTGGCGATTTTGTGGCAGTTGAAGCCTGGATCGAGGTAGTCCGCTAGGGCATGGTTGACGCTGGAGAAAACATGACAACCACAGGCGATCGCTTCCATCGGCGGCAAGCCAAACCCCTCCGTCAACCGATGCTGCGCCCAGTATTCCGCCGAATCGTAGAGATAGACCTTGGTGCGGTTAAATAATTCCATCAAATCATCCACAAACTGATCGACTACCACGACCTTGCACTGGGATTGCAGGGCTGGAATCAATTGCCGAGTCAGGTATTCCGAGGACTTGCGGGCTTGCACCAGCACATCAATATCCCGCTCCAGATGGCGGTTGGTCACATCATCCCCAAGGCAGTTGGGGAGCCAAAAAATGGGGGCATTGTGGGCTGCTTGACCCCAATAACCCATGGTATGGCGACTCACTGCCACAATGGGGACGTTGGGGGGCACCGCAAAGCCGTAGCCTGTGCTGTGGGCATGGTAGATCACCGGGTAGGATTTGAGTTTTTTCAGGAGCTTGGGCACATCGAAACCCCAACTGACCACAAAAATACCTTGGTTTAAATCGATGGACGATCCGTTCTGCAATAAATCATCCAAAAAAGGGTATTGCACCTCCCGTTGGCGGTAGGTGATGATTTCCACCGGGCAAAGCGATCGCGCCAGTTCCATGGTTTTCAATTCCGCGAACAGACCACCACAATAAAATGTCTGGGTGGTTCCGGGTAGTAGAAAATACAGCGTCCTCAATGGGCTTCCTCCCTATTTCATGGTCTCGAATACACCCCGGAACGATTCTAGGGTAATGGGTACCGTTTTAATAGCCATTACGATCGGGCCATCCCATTCTTAAACCCTGTTTCCCCATTGTTGGCATAAAATCTTGTAGGACATCTGGTGAATCGCGCAGGATAACAGGTAATCTTTGATAGGCTAGAGCGTTAATGATAGGCAACAACCAGATTGATGGTTTGACCTGATCCAGGGCGATCGCTGATCTAGCGAGTGTAATTATAAAGGATGTAGGGTAGGAGTAAACATGCGGACCCATTATTGTGGTGATCTGAGAGCAGCAGATATTGACCAGACCGTGACT
>JAYKIC010000542.1:0-5803 GCA_035284985.1 Leptolyngbyaceae cyanobacterium | reverse complement strand
TACCCCTTTGTTGGCTGACCACATTTGTGTCATACGAAATGCTGAAAAGTGCTTCTATTGACTGAATCCTTACTCGTAATAGCAGGCATTATGGTCGCGTTAAGTTAAATAGTTTAGCGTCTTCCCCTTTAACTAAATCTTGTAGGGGGATGAGATGACTTGGCCCTCATCCCCCAGCCCCTTCTCCCAAAACGGGAGAAGGGGTGCCGGATTGAAGTCTTTTTCCCAAATTGGGAGAGGGATTTAGGGAGAGGGCGGCTAGGTTATCCACATGCAGCACGGATTTTTCGCCGTTTTTGGCAGGGTTGGACAACCCCTACAAGATTAGGACTATTCCTTGGGCGGGGCAGCCCGAATTTCGGAACAGAAGGTGGTGGTATCGACTTGGTTGGGGCGCTGGAGCAGACTGGTGCGTAACCGCAGGGTTGGGATCACAAACCAGATCCGTTCTGTGATGTGCATATCCTCGTAGTCGGTGGTCAGGGTTAGCACATCGTCAGCACCGAGGTGATAGTGGGCGATCGCCATCACGGGTTGGGGCCGAACGGTTTGCCGCAGCAGCACCCCAGCATTCGGTTCCGTCCCTGACATCAGCACTAGCGTCGTCAGGCCCGTTACTTTGTCTGGGTTTTTGTGGACAAATCCTTCCCATTTGACTGTCACCCCAAACAAGGCTGTGGCTGGGTCCATTTGGTGGGCTGCACAGGTTTGCTGCACCGCTTGATCCGTTTGGGGAAGCCAATCAATCCAAACATCTGACTTGCCCCATTCAGACTGGGCATAGGTCAAGTGTTGGTTGGTTCGCTGGGAAAACCACTTACCACAACTTTGCTCGAAAAATTCTTGGATATCCATTGATGCTGTATTGAAACCTAAGTCTAGTCTAGGGTATACCAACTTGTACCCCAAAATCTGCCTAACAGTTTAGGCCATAACCTTTTTCTAGGGTTCTGAACCCGATCGCCCTTACAAGTTTGCCAATTAACGGGTCTGTTCCTTTTCGGGGTTGTCAACTTCTAAAGGGGCTAACCCCAGAATGACCAGATCACAGCTATGGGTATCAAAGTGGGCCACATTGGGCAAAAACCCCCATTGCTCAAACCCCAATTGGGTAAGCAGGGCTAGGCTAGGGGTATTTTGGGCAAACACAAAGCCTAGCAGGGTGGACAGGTTGAGTTGGGTGCAGTGGGCGATCGCATGTTTCAGTAACGTTTGACCAATCCCCTGGCGACGGTGGTGGGGAGATACATAAATACTCAACTCTGCCGTCCGGCGATAGGCAGGACGACCATAAAAGGGGCGCAAACTCAGCCACCCTGCGACCGTTTGCTCCCGTTCCGCCACCCAAATGGGATAGGAGGTGGGATCATGGGCCTGGAACCAAGTACGACGCTGTTCTACCGTCAGAGGCACAATGTCTCCCGTCACCTTCTTGCTGGGAATGGCGGCATTGTAAATCTCCACAATGGCGGGTAAATCGGCCTCGGTGGCATGGCGAATCTGGGACGATGATGGATGCTGCATAGTGGAGTGGCAAAAACGGAGAAAGTTATTAGAAATTTTCCCCGCCTAGGGCTAACTTGTACACCGCTTTGGGCGGGATGTCAGAGATTCTTGATATAGTCGCTTTGATCGGATCGCCGCTGTGTCCTTACCATCGGGTTACAGTCGCTGCAACCAAATTCCCCGTAGTCCGGCAGCGATCGCCCCTTCATAATCTTCCCGTCTACTATCCCCCACATGCCACGCCTGGGACGCGGCACAGTTATGTTTTTGCAGGGCTGCGGTGAAAATAGCCGCCCTGGGTTTAGCCGCTCCGACTTCGGTGGAAATAGTCACAGAATCAAAATAGGGAGTGAGATCCAACGCCTGTAGAACCGGATGAATCCGGGAATCAAAATTGGAGATGAGGCCAATTTCCACCCCTTGGGTGCGCCAATAGTGCAAGGTTGTGACCGTGTCATCGTAGATAAACCAGGGCTGGGCGGTGGCAAAGTGACCGTACAAGTGATCAAAAAAGTGGTCAAAGTTAGAAAATTGTACGATGGCACCGACTGTGGCGAAGGTTTGGCGGGCGATCGCCTTCCACCATTCAAATTCGTGGTTGACCCTTTGTTCCATGGGTAAACCGGGAAAGGCCATGGGAGGGGCGGTCTTAAATGCGGCGTAAAAGGCATCATCCACCGCTACTGGGTCTACCTTCGCCCCATGGAGTTGGGCGATTTCCGCATAAATTTGGCCCACACTACCCCGCACCCCAAATAAGGTTCCCACGGCATCAAAAAAAATCACCTTGGGAACGCGATCAAACTGTCCCATTTGGTTTTATGGTCCTGTAAAAATATGACAAACTTCAAACCGACAACAAACTCCGCACAGGCTTAGCAATCCAGTTCAGCCCCACCTTAATCTGATGCTCCAGCGTGGGCATTCGGTAAAGGTAGGCCAAGCGCCGAGCAATGTGGGCTAGGGGACCGTCCAGGGTGATGCCCAAGCCCGTGAGGGTGGCGTTATCTAACCCTAGGGCCATCATTTCGCCCAAATGCTGGTAGCGGAAGGGCAACAGGGGACGATTGGCCCCACCATGTCCCTGTTCGTTTTCCACCAAGACCCAAATATTCCAGGCGGCAAATTGGGCCTGTTGAAAGGTGGATTGGGCGGTGGTGGGTACCCGTTGCCCCGTGGCATCAAAACTTTCCGCCAAATCCCCTAAGGCAAAAATATGGGGATAGTCCAGCACTTGCAGCTTGGTGTTGACCTTGAGCTGACCGCGATCGCTCTTAGCCAAGGGCAATTGACTAATGACATCCGCAACCTTGGTGCCCACGGTCCACAACACCAAGTCCACCGGGAGGACATCTTCCTGGTCGCGGTATTTTAAGTAAATGGTATCGGCCTCAATTTTGGTGACGCAAGTTTCCAGATCTAGCCAGACTTTGCGATCGCTCAAGGCTTTCTGGGCCGCCTCTCGGTTAAAGTCGGTGGAGGTGCGTAAAATTTGCTCCCCCATTTCCACAATTCGCAATCGACCCCGATCCCCTAGCCGCTCCGCCAGCTTGCACGCCAGTTCCACCCCACTGTAACCACCGCCCACAATCGCTACCCGGATTTTCTCCTGGTCGGATTGTTCCAGGGATCGCAACCGTTCCTCCACCTGGTAAGCATCGGCAATGGTACGGAAGGGGATGGCATGGTCGGCGGCTCCCGGCACTATATCCATTGGCGTTTCCCCCCCCAAAGCCAAGACCAAATAGTCGTAGGGCAAGGATTCCGCTTGCTGGAAATACACCGTTTTGTTAGCAGTATCAATCCGCTCCACGGCCTGTTGGTGGAACTGAATTCCCGTATCGGCCAACAATTCGGTGAAAGGTGGCGCAATTTCCCAGGTTTCCAGTTCCCCCGTCAGCAATTCGTAGAGAAGGGGTAAGAAGACGAAGCGATCGCGCTGATCCACCAATACAATTTCCGGTTTGGGGGTGCTATCCCACGGAAACTGGGTCAAGTTTAATGCGGTGTAGAGTCCACCAAATCCACCACCCAGAACGCAAATACGAGGCGGGGTTTGGGTTGTCGGCTGAGTCATAGGTGATACTACTGAATTGGTAACGTTGGAGGGGAATGCTCTGGAAGACCCGATCGAGAAATGATCGAACTCTTAAATTAGGATAACAAGGTTAGTTCCACTCTGCTGGGCGATCGCCTAGTGGGTTCACATCAGATTGGCTGAATTTGGATCGGCTGAATTCGCATACTCAAGTCCAGCCAGGGGGATCGGGTAATTGGGGCGCTGCTGGAAATATGATCTACCCCAGTGGCCGCAACCGCTCGAATGGTTTCCAAGGTAATATTGCCGGATGCTTCAATTTTGATGCGATCGCTCACGGCTCGAATCATTCCCACCGCTACTACCATTTGCTCCGGTGGCATATTGTCCAACATGATGATGTCGGCCCCCTGGTCAGCCGCTTCCTTCACCTGCTCTAGGGTTTCAGTTTCCACTTCAATGGTGAGGGGATAGGGAATGCGATCGCGCACCTGTTTCAGTGCGGCAGTAATTCCTCCAGCAGCAGCGATATGGTTATCCTTTAACATCACGGCATCATCCAAACCCATGCGGTGATTTATGGCTCCTCCCACCTGAGTGGCATATTTTTCCAGTAACCGTAACCCTGGTGTGGTTTTGCGGGTATCGACGAACTGGGTAGGGTAGGGGGCGATCGCGTTCACATAATCCCTGGTTGCCGTCGCAATGCCACTCAACCGCATGGCGAGGTTAAGGGCGACTCTTTCCCCTGATAGCAAGCCATCCAGTGGTCCTTGAATCGTGGCAATCTGCTGTCCAGGTTGGCAGGTTTCTCCCTCCGCCATATTTGCGGTAAACGTAATGCTGGAGTCTAGCCGCTGGAAAATCCGGTTAGCGATGGGCAATCCGGCCACAATTCCCGTTTGTTTTGCGATCCAGTGGGCGCTGCCGTGGGGAATCGTTGGGGTCAGGCTAGAACTGCCGAAGATACCTTGGGTGCTGCGATCGCCCCGACCAATATCTTCCCGCAACCATTGATCCAGCAACGGGTCCAACACAATCCAAGGGGGGAGTACGGCAACAACAGATGGCATGGTGTCTCTTTCGGGATAAACGCAATAATTTTGACCACTGTTTATCCTACCGAATATTGCGGCCCCGGTTTGAGGTGTGACTAGTCTACTATGTACTTGAGCATCGGCATGATACCGATGCCCTTCATGCTTACTTGGATCGACGACGTTCTGAAACGACCCAGCCTCAGGTTTATTCAGTTGATGCGGATGTCAGTGAGGCGATCGCCCCCTACCTCCAACATCATCCTCAGCAGGACGCATCTTGAGAGTGGGGAGTGATTCACTTCCTCTCCTCAGAAATTTGCTGGATGATTTTGGGGCACTGTTTTTGTGGGGAGATGGTTGTTGGGGGGCGATCGCCCCTCAGTCGCCAATTAATGACATTTTGATAAATCTCTCTGGCAGTTCTTATATCTTCGATTCCTTGGTCTGTTGGTCCTGAATTGTATTTTTCGATACCACTCCGATAGTAAGCATCCCCACTACTAGGTAAGTCGGATTTATTCGCTTTGCATCCCGCTGTCAAACTAATTAAGCCAATTAGTACAAGGACAAGTAGTACACTTCTCTGTGGCATATCATGATACCTCTACATCTAGCTCAAGCGGCATAACGATCCCAATCACCCGCCGCAGATAACCCTGAACTCCAACTGATAAACTTTCGGCGGTCGGTGTGCATTGGGGTTGTTATGCGGCGCTCTCTACTAACCTTTTGCAGGATAAAGCAGATGGTCGGGATCTAACCAAACAATATAGAAGACCTCATCAATAAGAAATCCATGAACTCTACCATGTTCATTTGAAGAGAGAGAAAACTGGTAGGGGATGTCTACTAACTGCTCCTCATTCGGCAATCCAAAGCCATTTTCACTTGTGTCTTCCCATCTAATTGGATGACATCTAAGAGTGCTACTGCGGTTCACCAGCAGTTCTTGATTAGATAAACCTGACAGAGCCTTTAGACGATCGATTAGCGTTAGCCAATATGTAGCTGCCTTCTCATTACAAGAGAACTTATTATGGTCATCCTGATAGTATTTAAACGAAAAGCTGATGCCTTGTGGCTTCAGCTTTGTTGATTCAATCCCAGATGTACTAATCTTTGGGACTTTAGTCTTTTTAATCTTCTTCGACACGCGCTCCGTAAAACTCCTTCATCCACTCTTTCTTGATAACTTCATTAGAGGGCTTGTCCGGTGCTA
>JAYKIC010000541.1:0-15946 GCA_035284985.1 Leptolyngbyaceae cyanobacterium | reverse complement strand
ACGGTTGACCTTGTTGATGGCGGGCAAGGACATCAGCCAGCAATGCAGTATAGACCCCTTGATCTTGTTCTACTGTGTCGGCAAGACCATATACGTCAATAAAATGTTCGATTGCTTCATTACATTTCCACCCGACCTGACAGCCTGCAATGTTAGCTTTGCCATTACCGTCACTGTCAAATAGTTTGGCTAGTTCCGGATCTTGTAGTTGTTCAATGTTTGAAATGTTGTACTCGGTTGCTGTTGCTTTATCAATCATTAAGCTTTGCAGCCCACCGCCAGGAACCAACGTATCGATTTTCTCTAGTTTCTCTTCTCCTCCAGCATTTTCAAAGAAGGCATCGTGACCTACATTATAAAAACCTGTCGTGAAGTCTAGATCGCCATTCGCTAGGGAAATGTGTAAAACGGCATAATCTGCTTGCTTAATTTCTGCGACAGTATAGCCAAGGGATTCTAAGCCAATGTTAACTATTTCGGTGGTGAATTGCTCCTCAATCCAATCGCTATTGGCGGGTCTGACTGTCACGCCTGTTCCCGGAAGAGTGGCTGTATCGGTGGTGGTAGCTGCTTCCGATGGGGGATCTGGGGTGGAGGAACAGGCACCCATCCCGATGAGGCATCCTGTTAGGGTAATTAGAAAAATAGGTGCTTTAAACATTATTAATTAACCTCTACATACTTCTATCTACTAGAAAACTAGCCTATTAAGGCCGAGTGTGTTTAGCCAACAACTTACAGAAGTTTTGAAATTCCTCATAGCTGACTTGGTTATCATGATTTTCATCGGCACAGGCTAGCATATTGGCGACTTGGGCGATCGCTATATTCGGGTCAATTTTCTGAACATACTCTTCTAGTTCCGTTAAACTGATAGCCCCTGATCCATCGGTATCAATTTCTTGGAAAATTCGCTGCAACTCCGCTTCCCCCCCAGACTTGAGATAGTTGCTTAACCCCGTCCGTTCCGCGATGGATTGCCAAAGTTGTTGCGGTTCAGTGTGGCGCAGAGCATCCACTTCATCTTCCGCAGAAATGCCATAGTTCTGGCGAATGGTTTGGATGGCGGCTCGGTTTTCTGGCGATAAGGTATTCAAGATTTTCTCCACCGCCTCTGGGGAAGTATCTTCAGAGAAGGCTTTCATTAATTCTTCTAAACGACCAGGCTGTTCATTCCAAGCGCTGAGAATGGCTTCGATCAAATTTTCCCGATAACTGGTCAACCGCAAGGATTCCTCACGGCTACGGCGATGGTTAGGGTTAAACAGTTCAGGATATTCCTGCATCAGTTCGGTCAAACAGGTTTCATGATCCTGCTCAGAAATACTTAATTCCTGGCGCATTTGTTGGAAGTTTTCCAGGCTATTAATCGGGTCTACATAGCCATCATCAATGGCTTCTCGCAAAATGCCTTTGTACATTTGCAGACGCTTAGTTTGGGAGAAGTCCGGTAGAATTTTTGCCAACACATACACTTCATCGGCGGTGAGATTGTCAAGGGAACGCCCTGCCAAAAATTTGCCCACATCCAAGTTCATTTTGTGCAATTGTTTGCGTAAACGGGTGGCCAAGCTTTCCCTCTGATACATGGCGGGCGATCGCTCCCAGGTCCGATATAACCACAAACTACTAGTTACAGCAATCAGCATCGTAAAGGCGTACTGAACGGGTTCTGGCAGCAGGTTAATGGTGGGACGACCCCCAAACATAAAAAACACATTGAACACCAAAAACGTACAGAGTGTAAACATTTTATGGCGAATGAGTTCCAGGCTAACGGCCCGTTTACGACGCAGAAAAAATGCTTTTAACTGTTTTTCGAGCTGGACACCAATCCAATAACCGCCTAGACAAAACAATCCCAAAGTGAGGGGAACCGCGAATAGTTTAGGGATAGGAATAGCATGATCGGCAATGTAAAATCCTGGTTTCAATAAGTTTGATAATTGATCCTCCTCATGGGTCCAGGCACCGGAATAGTAGTAATCCCAATTGCCAGCATAGAGATAGAAATAGACATAAAATCCGACGGTGATGCCGAAGTAAGCGTAATGGAGCCAACGCTGATCCGGTCGGGTAATTAACTCCCAATAAGTCCGCTCGGCATCAATGTCTACACAGGGAGCTTGACAGGCCACACAAGCGGCTTTCTCCTTGCCATCCTGCCCCACTTCCCGACACATGGATTGGGTAATTTTTTGCTTTTCTCCAATGTGGGCGGTGCTATTCAGGAGGGCACGAGGTTCACTGTAAATTTTCTGCACCGGGGCCATCGGACAAAAATATTGACACCAAGATTTGCCGCTAAACAAGTACCCTACCGTTAAGGCTGAAGCGATCGTTAGCAGCAAAAATATACCGAGGGCAATGGAATCAGAATTGACAAATAGTAACCGAATACAAAGACCAAGGTAAAAAAAACCGAATTGGAGCCATAGATGGTTTTTCCCTAGCCAAGAATCTTTGTCTACTTTGACCAGTTCCTTGCGGGTTAGTCCGGTACTTTGATTCACTTTGAGGCGATGGCGTTGCCAGCCAAGTGCCCGTGGCAGTTGGGATAGAAACCCAAGGGGACAAATGCGTCGCCAACATTCGTGGCCTAGGACAAGCAAAATAAAAATAGCAGATGGAACCACCGCAGCCCAGAAAAATCTGGGGCCGATGGCGTAGGGGTACTCCACCATACAGACCCCTTGCCGCTGGACACAGACGTTTGGATCAAGGGTGGGGTCTAGGGCTAATATGCTGAACATATTGCCGGGGATCGTAAACCATTCCGTCCAAGGATCGTAAAAGAGTAAAAAAATGAGCAAGAACCAGCCGATGGTCAGTATCCACCGGACCCGGTGCATGGTTTGCTCTGAAACACGATTTAACATGATGGGTGTAGGTTGGCAACGGGGGAACAGAAACTTGGCAAGGGTTGCCTAATTTGGCCTTGTTTTTGACTGTACCTTTAGTATGACAGTCCTGAGTGGAAATTTCTCTGTATTTGTTACAGGCCCGTTAATGTCGGTCCGGCAATACGATAAGGTTTGCTATGTAGATTATGGGTGGATGTGTAGTATGGCGCAGTTTCCTATTGGTGTTGGTGTGGTGGGGACAGGGTTTGGCCAAAAGGTCCACATTCCGGGATTTCAGGCCCATCCAAAGACGGAAGTTCTGGCGGTATATCATCGGGATTTGGGTAAGGCGAAGGCGATCGCCCAATCCCATCACATCCCCCATGCTTGTCAAACGGTGGAAGAGTTGGTGGCGTTACCGGAAATCAAAGCGGTGAGTATCTCTACACCGCCGTTTTTGCATTATGAGATGGCTAAGACGGTAATTGCGGCGAACAAACACCTGTTGCTGGAAAAGCCGAGCACGATGACGGTGGCGGAGGCGCGGGAATTGGAACAGATGGCGATCGCCCACAACGTGATCGCCTGTCTAGACTTCGAGTTTCGCTTTGTTCCCGCATGGCAACGGTTTGCCGAACTTTTGGGCGAGGGCATCGTCGGCACTCCCCGGCTGATTAAAATTGACTGGCTGGCCTCCAGTCGGGCCAGTGCGGATCGGGCCTGGAACTGGTATGCCCAAAAATCCCTGGGAGGTGGTGCCCTCGGTGCCTTGGGTTCCCACACCTTTGACTATGTGCCTTGGTTGTTTGGTCCGGTGAAGCGCCTGTTTGCCCACCTCAATACCACGATTAAAGAGCGCCCTGACCCCGCCACTGGGGACTGCAAACCCGTGGATAGCGATGATGTTTGTCAAATTATATTGGAGTTAGTCGATGGTACCCCGTGCCAAATTTCTATCAGTGCCGTGACCTATGCGGGGCGGGGCCACTGGATTGAGGTGTATGGCGATCGCGGCACCCTGGTCATCGGCAACAGCAGCCAAACTGACTATATTAACGGCTTTCAAGTGTGGTCGAGTCAGACGGGGCAACCGTTGCAGGAAGAGACGATCCCGCCTCGGTTGCAATTTGAGCAAGATTACCCTGATGGGCGGATTTCGGCCTTTGTGCGGGTGGTGGATCACTGGATGCAGGATATTAACCAGGGACAATCTACGGCTCCCTCATTAAGGGAAGGGGTTTATTCCCAATTACTAATGGACAGCACCCACCGATCCGCAGCATTGGGCCAGTGGGTTACGGTGACGGATTGAGGGCGGCTGGATTCATGGCTGCGATCGCCATCGGTCTAGCAAAATTAGCGCCACAATATCGTCGATGGGGCCAGGTATGCGGCGGAGGGAACGGGGCACCAGCCGCATTAAGCCTGTGGGTGGATGCAGTTGCCAGTAACGTTCCCGCGCTTCCAAACTGCTGTAGCGTTCGTCTACCAACACCACCGGGATGGGGAGGTGGGCTTCCAGCTTCTGCTTCCACTGTTGGGCGGTGGTCTGGTCCCCCATGACCACTAGGGTTGGGGCAAACTGTTGGTGCAACTGATTGAGGGTGGCGATCGCCTCCCCAGCGGCCACCACCGCTCGAAACTGCACCTGCCCATCAGGGGCGATCACCGCCACGCCACATTTATCTCGACCTGGATCAAATCCCAATAGCATCGTTGGTTGTTCCCCCTTCTCCTAGTTTGGCTCATTGAGGTTAGTGTTTGCTTCGGCAAGATCGACCGTGGAAAATAACACTACGCCATTCTTTTGAGCCACTAGCTCAATATCCAAAGGCCCGATGGTGTAAATGTCACGGGCCGCTACCGTCATCACATCAATCGTAGTGCCATTGGTTTGTTGATACTTTAATACTTGCTCAAAAAACGATCGGCTCAACATATCATTGCCCCCGGCAATCTGCACCGTTTCCGTCAATACCCCGGCATAGCTGGCCCGAAACTCGGTGGCGGAAATGAGGGAATTAAAGCGATCGCCCAAGGCCGTTTCCGTATTCAACTCCGTTCCAATGGGGGTAGCCGCAATGGTTTCTCCTTTAGAAAAAATTAATTCATTCGGGACCGCTTCGGCTGACACTTGGATACAGGAAAACTGAGCGGAAACACAAGGCTCACCCACCAGATAGTTCCCCGCTGATAAAATCCGCACCACATATTCTCGCCCGTCTTGCAACTGGGCAATGAGCCGATCCACCTCCGCATTGGTAATTAACACCACTTGGCGTTCAATCGGTTGGGTTCCGGGCAAAATTTGTTCGAGCGCCACCTGATTTGCCCGTCGTAGAATTTGCCCCACCGCCTGAGCCGCTTCTAATGGGGTAGCCGTATTCCTGATAACCTCCACGGCCAAGGGCTGATTCCGAAACAAGGCCACGTCCCCCGATCGTAACGTTTGGAGTTCGTCAATTAAAAAAGCCCGTTGTCGTTCTAGTTCCTCTAACTGCTGGGTTTTTTCAAAAATTTGAGCATCCTGTTCAATGAGTTGGGCATCCTGTTCAATCAGCGCTTCCCGCTGCTGATTAAATTCTTGGTTTTGCTGCCGTTGCCGTTGTTGCAGTTGTCGAATGTCAGTGCGGAGGGTGGTGGCCTGACGGGATACCTGTTCTAGTGCCTTCTGGGTTTGGCTAAATTTTTCGTTGGCTGTGGTCAGTTCCGCTTGTTTCTCCGCTAGTTGGGCTTCTGCCTCCGCCTGGGCAGCCTCCGACTCTTGCAGGGATGCGTTGATTTGCCTCAAGTTTTCTGTGGCTTCTTCCTGGGCATTCTGCGCCTCGATCAGGTCTTGGTCAATGTCATCCCGTTCATCTTTGATAGCGGCTAAATCAAGTTGGGCGGTGGCTAAATCGGCTTGAATATCTTCTAATTCAAATACACCTGTACGGAGTTGTTCGTTGAGCAGAAATAGGATGCCCAAGGTGGTTGTGGAAATCAGCCCCCCGGTGAGGATGGTCACTAGGGTGGCGGTTTGGCGGGGACGTAAGTTGAAAAGACTAAGACGAGCTTTGCCCACCTTCATGCCAATGCGATCGCCCGCTGTGGCTAGCACCCCCCCTAAAATCAACATTGCGCCTACCAATAAGATGCCTGTTGCCATGGCTCCTCACAATCTACTCCCATTCAGACTACCCTATCCAGTCCGTAGATAAAGATTAACTTGATGATGCATTTGTTTTTAGCGGTACCGCTCAAGAATTTATGATTTCATTTTCTACTAACCAGTTAAGGCAACGGATCGGTGTAATTTCCATTATTGGTCTTTATCTGTAGCGATCGCCATCTTGACTGGGCGGTGGTTTTCCCTCCCATAGTGGCGGGAAACAGCACCCATGTCTTAAAAAGCGAGTAAAGCCCACCGCTGCTCAACTGGTACTTTATTTTTAGCCAGTCCCTTACTAGGTTATGATGAGTCGCAGTTTTTGTTTTGGGTTGCACGGTGCCTTTAGCCCACCCCATTACCTGATTTCCATTCATTCAGATGTGCATCTTGTCCGACTTTCACAAAACGATCTATCGACGAATTTTTGCTACTGTCCTCTGTGCTGATTTGCCTTGGTGCGATATTTTACATTTGCTCCAGAGTCTAGCCCAGAGTCAGTTAAATGCCAAAAATCCTGGGGCTATATACATTCAGGAAAACCCAGAAGAGATCGTTTTGGTTTATGTCCCCTTTTATTTTGGTGGCGACCATCCCATTATGGTCGTTCGCCGTAAATATGAACGGATTTGTGCCCTACCCGATGAACTGAAAACCATCCGAAATTTTTTGGTTCGTGCGGGTTTTCCAGTAGAAGTAGTCTGAACGATGCTGAAATATAACGGTTATACTGCAAGCCTTAAAATTGATGTGGATTCAGGGTTGCTGCTAGGTCAGGTGGTGGATGTCAATGACTCCATTACCTTTCAAGCGAAAACGGTTGAGGAATCCATTCAAGAATTTCACCACGCCGTTGATTCCTACTTGCGTGCCTGTGCCCAGGTTGGGAAAGAACCTGATAAGCCCTTTTCTGGCAAAATGCCATTCCGAACTAAGCCTGAAATCCATAAGGCCATTTACCTAGCAGCCATGCGAGCTGATAAAAGTATGAATGCGTGGATGGAAGAAGTTTTGTACCAAGCAGCCTGTCAAGCGGATAGAGAATAGGGCGATAAAAAGATAGGGGGACGATGCGATCGCCCCCCTAAACTATATTCATGCTTCTCCAAGGATTCGTTTTTTCCGACTGCTATATCCGTAGTTACGGATGAAGTAGCAAGTCAGGAAAAAAACGATTAAATTCGATCAAAAGGCCAGCGGTAAATACTAGCAATGCAGTCAACAACACAGGTGCTGTTGACAAATAGGTCAATAAATTTTTATCCATCAAAATGTTCTCCATTCAAAGGATAGACTGGTGGCATTCGAGAGTGTAGAGACGTAAGTTGGTTATGAAAAATCGGATGATCACCAGCGATCTCTGGCAACGAGAATCCCTGTTACGGTCATCATCCTTTGTGAAAATAAACGATGATCACTGGCCTCGAAATCAGGAAAAATATCCTAGCGAGGAGACACAGTAATATTGTCATCACTTTCGGTTAGCTTGCCGCTAGTGAATTCGCCAAATGCTGCTAGTGGCCAAGAGAAACCTGTCAGCATGGTGCTGAAAGCCAAAGGAACATCAATGACGATTTCCTTCATCGCAGGATTCTTGTCACTGCGGATTTTGATTAGGTAAGAACGGCCAACCCAACCAATCCATCCAGCAATGTACAGAAATAAAATGCCAGGAATCAAAAATTCCCCTGCATGACTCCAACGACCATCTACGATGATGTGGGGAAGACCATCATCACCACAAAGGAGGCTAGAGCTTGCATAAAATTCAAACCGTTTTTGTGCTTGTGGGGTAGCAGCGGCTGCGGCCCGTTCTTGGAACGCAGCAGAATCACCACAGGGAGTTAGACCCGCAACATCTGCTGATGCTGGCGCTGTAAAACCCATCCACAGGCACAATACAAGTGCCAAGGCAAATAATCGACGCATAAATTCGTTTTCCTTCGACGACAAAGAGCAACGAGTTCGCTACAGTTATCTATACACATTGAATCATGCACAAATAACGTAAACCTATTAAGTTACGTAACAAGTGTGCCTACAACGAGGTATTACAGGCGGACAACCGTAGCGGACAGGTGCAAATCACTTTTAAATTAGCCCAGGCTACCGATTGGAAACCTAGGAAATATAGGGATTGAATCACACTCTGCTGAATTCATAACCTACCTGATTAGGGGGAACTTTATGACAAAAATCTTAGCAATTGAAACAAGTTGTGACGAAACAGCGGTCGCGGTGGTGAGTGATGAGGCTGTATATCCCCAATCACCAACAAATTTGGCATTATCCAACCCGTCTGTTACCGTTCTTAGCAATATGGTGGCTAGTCAAATTGATATCCATCGTCAGTATGGGGGAATTGTGCCGGAGATGGCTTCCCGTCAACATCTGGAGGTGATTAATCACGTCTTGGATCAGGCGATCGCTGAAGCTGGTTGTGGTTGGGATGACATTGACGCGATCGCCGCTACCTGTGCCCCTGGTCTCGTGGGTGCGCTCCTAGTGGGGTTAACCGTGGCCAAAACCCTGGCGGTGGTGCATCACAAACCGTTTCTGGGTATCCACCACCTGGAGGGGCACATTTACGCTTCTTATCTGGCCCATCCCGAACTGCGACCCCCATTTCTGAGCCTGTTGGTATCTGGAGGTCACACCAGTTTGATTCAGGTGCAAGGCTGTGGCCAATACACCACCTTGGGGACGACCCGCGATGATGCGGCGGGGGAGGCGTTTGATAAAGTGGGGCGGTTGTTGGATTTGGACTATCCCGGTGGTCCGGTAATCGATCGATTGGCGAAACAGGGAAATGCCCAAGCTTTTCCTCTGCCAGAGGGCAATATTTCCCTGCCAGGGGGTGGCTTTCATCCCTACGATTGCAGTTTTAGTGGCTTGAAAACCGCCATGCTGCGCTTGATCCAAACGTTAAAACAGGATCATGATGAGTTACCCGTTCCCGATCTGGCGGCGAGTTTTCAGTATACGGTGGCGAAGGCGTTGACGAAACGGGCGATCGCCTGTGCGCTGGATCACGATTTAGGGGCGATCGCCGTCGGGGGGGGGGTTGCCGCCAACAGCGGTTTACGGACCCAATTGCAACAGGCCGCCGCAGATAAAGGCATTCAAGTCTTCTTTCCACCGCTCAAATATTGCACGGACAATGCGGCTATGATTGGCTGTGCGGCGCTAGATCACTTTAATCAGGGTCATGATTCAGCATTCGCAACGGCAGCGCGATCGCGCATGGCGTTGGAGGGGGTGATGGAGTTGTATTGAGTGGGGGGCAAGCACAGGGGGGCAAGCACAGGGGGGCAAGCACAGGGGCATTGCCCGTACAGCAGTAGGGTGTGTGTAGCGACAGCGTAACGCACCAAATTTTAGAGCAGGCAGTTTTCATCAGTATTGAGCTTGGGAGAAAGGAATGAGGCTGGGATTGCGGCAATTGGGTTGGGCGGTTTTGGGATTTTGTTTAGTGGTGGGATTGGTATGGGGTCAAGGTGAGGTGATGCAGGGACGGGAGGCGACTGTTGATCCGGTGACAGCGATTTCCTGGGGAGATACGGCGATCGCCTATCGGGGGCAGGGGGGCGATCGCACCTTCTACTGTCCCGCCCAGGGACAATTGGGGCCATTGTGGGGCAGTGATGTGTACTCAGATGATTCGTCGATTTGTACGGCGGCGGTGCATGGGGGCTTGATTACGGTGGCGGATGGGGGGGCGATCGCCATTCGGTTGCTACTGGGGACTATCAACTATCCGGCCACGACTCAAAATGAGGTGAGTTCGGCACCCAAACCTGCATCCTTGGGTAGTTTTACCTTTACGACGCTCCATGATCCCATTGCTGGGGTGGTGGAGGTGGATGGGGATAGGGTGCCGATTCAAGTGACTCCATGGAGTGGGACAGCTCTGCCCTACTATGGCCGTCAGGGGGAGGCGATCGCCCTCTACTGTCCACCCAATGGCGCGATCGCTGAGGTATGGGGCGATCAACCCTATCGAGATGCGTCGTCAATTTGTACAGCCGCCGTTCATGCTCATCAGATTACGGCGGCAGCGGGGGGAACAGTGGCGATCAAAATTCTCCCTGGTCACGCTGACTATGCTGGCTCTAGCCAACAGGGGATCACTAGCCTCTCCTTTGGAGAATCGGCGGGGAGTTTTGAGTTTGTTCCGTACAAGCCTTGGCCGTGAACTTGCTACGATAAAACGGGGAAATAACGGGAATGGGATCGGAAAATCAACACCATGCCGACGAAAAAATCAAAGCAGAAAAAGCAACATTTGACGGGGGATGCCTTGGTTAAAGAGGTGTGTCGGCGGATTCGGGTGGCCCGTTCCTACTGGGATGCCCACAACAATCGCGCTTGTCGGGGCGAACGGGAGAAAGCGATCGCCCTCTACGACACCCTTACGCCGGAACAGAAGGCGGAAATTCCCCAACAGTTGCGGATCTGGCTGCGCTATCGCAGTGAAAAATACTTTGGCGACCACCGCACCCCACCCGGTGGAAATCCCCAGAAACCCGTATAATTGCCTCAGCATCCTAGCCATAAATTATGTTATCCACGATCGCCCAACTCAAAACCCGCTTGCAACAGGCATTAGTCGCCGCCTTCGGTGAAGACTGGGCCACTACCGATCCCGTTTTGGTGCCCACCAGTAACCCTAAATTCGGCGACTATCAAGCCAATGTGGCCATGTCCTTGGCCAAGCCGCTGAAACTGAAACCAAGGGCGATCGCTGAAGCCATTGTGGCCCATTTAGATGTCACTGATTTGTGCGAGTCTCCCGAAATCGCCGGACCGGGCTTTATCAACCTCCGCCTCAGTACCGCCCATCTGGAACAGCAACTCCAAATCGCCCGTACTGATCCTCGCCTAGGGGTCGCCAAAGTTGATCCGCCCCAGCGGGTAATTGTGGACTATCCTAGCCCCAACATCGCCAAGGAAATGCACGTTGGCCACCTGCGCCCCTCCGTGATTGGCGATTGTCTTTCGCGGATTCTGGAATTCCTGGGTTACGATGTCCTGCGCCTCAGCCATGTGGGGGATTGGGGTACGCCGTTTGGAATGTTAATCGCTTATGTGCGAGAAGCTTATCCCGATGCCCTCAATGATGACAGCGACATTGATTTAGGCAACTTAGCCAGTTTTTATCGCAACGCTAAAAAGCGGTTTGATGAAGACGAAGCCTTTCAACAATTGGCGCGGCAGTCGGTGGTGGAACTACAAGCGGGGGACGAAGCTACCCTGAAAGCTTGGAAGCTGGTGTGCGATTTGTCCAACCGCACCAATCAAAAAATCTTCGATCGGATGGGGCTGAGTGACCTCACTATTCGGGGTGAGTCTTTCTATAATCCTTATTTACCCGATGTGGTGAAGGCATTGGCCACAGTCGGTTTGTTAGTGGAGGATCAGGGGGCCAAGTGCGTTTTTCTGGAAGGATTCACCAACATGGATGGCAAGCCGTTGCCCTTGATTGTGCAAAAGTCTGACGGGGGTTATAACTACGCCACCACCGACCTTGCGGCGATTCGCTACCGTTTGGATGAAGATAAGGCGCAGCGGGTGATTTATCCCGTAGGGGCAGAGCAAACCAACCATTTTGCCCAGATATTTCAGGTGGGCCGACGGGCCAGATGGATTACCGATGAGGTGGAGTTTATCCATGCCCCCTTTGGCAATGTGCTGGGGGAAGATGGCAAAAAGCTGAAAAGTCGCTCTGGGGATGCCCTGAAGTTGGAGGAAATGTTGGAGGAGGCGATCGCCCACGCCCGTGCCGACCTCATCAGCCGCCTCCAATCCGACAACCGAGAAGAATCCGAAGCATTCATCGACGAAGTATCCTGCGTCATCGGCATCAGCGCCATCAAATATGCCGACCTCAGCCAAAACCGCACCAGCAACTACATCTTCAGCTACGACAAAATGCTGGCCCTCCAAGGCAACACTGCCCCCTACATGATCAACGCCTACGTGCGGGTACGGGGTATCGGACGTAAAGGAGACATAGATTTTGCCGCCCTAGGAGAGGACCAGACCATTCACCTACAGGAAGATTGGGAGTTTGCCCTAGCCAAACATATTTTGCAGCTTGATGAAATCCTGGTAGCCATTGACCAAGATTTGCTGCCGAATCGCCTCTGTCAATACCTGTTTGAACTCAGCCAAAAATTCAACCAGTTCTATGAAAATTGTCCCGTGCTGAAAGCGGCAGAACCGATCCGCACATCCCGCATTCTTCTATGTGATCTAACGGCCCAAACCATTAAGTTAGGGTTATCCCTGTTGGGAATTCCCGTGCTTGATCGAATTTAGGTTAAGGCAGGAAGGTCCGCACTCCTGGCCCTAGCTGCACGTTTAGAGCCGTTTTGCCTGGATGGTTTCCAGGGGAACCCTAGCCAGTAACGCCAACACCTTGTCGGGAATCTGGCTGACGGTGCCCTTGCCAAAATAAAGTTCTAACTGGGTTAAAACCTTTTTGGCTCGCTGATTCGGTGACTCAATCTGATTGAAGCTATGGATTAAACGATTCCACGCTTGCCGAATACAATATGCCTTGTGACTATCCTCATAGGACTCAGGCGGTTGCACTGATAATTGACCAATCACTACTATTTCACGACAGTCCAGATCAAGACTGCCCCCGATGGTTGCGCCCGGACCAGCAAATTCAGCGTGGAAAGGCTTACAAAGAATTAAGCCATTGCGTTGCTTGGGATTAACCGTCAAGATATGGCCGCTCTTAACTTGGCACAATATCCACCGAGCTTCTTGATGAGCAAGGGAGGAAACGTGAGGGCGTAGGTTGACATGAACATTAGAACTATTAACAGACAGGGGAGAGGCTAGCATTAAAAACACCTCTAGGGAAACACACTTGAACATAGCCAAACTAGAGCCAAGAAAACAGCATCGGTAGGATGTCCGTTTGCCTAGTTCCCAAGTTTGATCTAGGTATATTCACAGTCTAAATAGTTTCTGAGAAGCACTCAAGAAAAGTTACACTTGTTGATACCAGCTTCATGTGGGTTGATCAAAGTTTTATGGTGACTTCACCTAAAGACAGCTTGATCCCTTGTATATTTCGTGCTTTGACCCATAGTCCTGGTTTTGATATAGGTATTGTGATTTCTCTATGCAACAGGAGAGAACAAGGGTATATGGAGCGATGGAGCGATCGCCCCAACCATGAATTGTTCCCGTAGTTCTGGACTATGGGACCGGGGTTAGTTTAGTTTTCCCGTTCCCTATTCTCCCATGGTTATCATTCTCATGGTACGGCTTCAGCATACTCAGACTGATAGGTTTTCCCTTGAAAGGGAAAGTCTGAGCTAAGCCCTCTTATGTTCAATACATCCGTTTTTGTCCGTAAAATTACTTATATTTTTAGCTTCTTGGTATCCATCTTGGGTCAGTCGCCAAGTTGTAACGGTTATGCAGTAATTGACCGTCTTTGCTCTTATCTAATGTTAAACTAGAGCAAATTTAGTGTACGTATTTTGAGCAGTGAATCCTATCGGCTGCAAGGTTCACTGACTTCTGTTAAGTGTGCATCAGCTTATAACAGCGAGTTACAGTTCTTCTCTTGTCATCATATTTTGCAATGATTTTGTAGGGAAACTCAAATTTTCTGATCCCAATAATGTCTGCCATTCTGGGAATATTAATAAAGTGGGGGATTCCGTTCTCTTCAGTCCCAATTGTTTTTCAGCCGCATAGGGTTCATCCATTTAGCAAGGAATGGGGGCAGAAATGTGAAGGTTTTGGTCGTTGCGATGGCTGATATTACCCGATCTTTACAGCAGGAGTTGGCCAAATATCGCTTCTTGACAGTTATAACGGTGAATGCTATGGATGCAAGCAAAATAATGCAGGCGGATGCAGATGTAGTGGTGATTGACGAATCAGCTTGGTCCTCTAATCGTAGATTGATCCAGGATAGTGGTTGGGCGTATCCCCGTTATCCTGTCCCAACAGAGTCGTTTCCCCCTGTTGTTTTGTTGATGGACCAAGCTTGTCCAGACCCCTATGCTCTGGGGTTAAATCCGGCAAAGGATGATTATGTCGTTAAACCGTTTACGTCCGAGGAGCTAATTGCCCGCATGGAAGCCGCCGTGAAAGCATCCGCTGATCTACCCAATGTAGATCAGTTATCCACCCCAATCCCCTCACCCTATGCTTCTAATGCTGTTTCCATGCCAGAACAGGCGGCTGAGCCTTCACTGAACGTGATGCCCTATCGTCAAATGGCCTATCAGCGTATTCAGATTTTAGAATCTATTTTGGATACGTTACAAACAGGTACCTGCTCCACTCCCTTGCGAAAACGGGCTATCCGTGAAGCCCATACCTTGGCCGGATCATTAGCCAATTTAGGTTTGGAACATGCCGCCCAGGTGGCGGAGCAAATTACCTCCCTGTTTAAAGTATTTACATCGCTGCAAGTTTCAGACCTTCAGCAGTTGTCCCAATCTATTCAAGCTTTGCACCAGAGCTTAGCAAACCCTGGTATTGGTTGGTCTGATTCTAATATGGGTCCATCTAATCCTAATGTTGCTAATGTTGGCTCTAATATTGACGTGTCTAGCACTATTCAGATGGCCTCAGCCCAGGCTATCCATAATTATCAGCAACAATACGATTTTGGGGATGATTCTCTATTTGCCCCTCGGTCATCGGAGGTACTGCTTGAAGCGGTGCAATTGTTGATTGTGGATGATGATGTGAGCTTGTCTGAGGAAATTCGTTCATTAGCGACGGTGAGAAATATCCATACCCGATTGGCCACAACTTTGAGTGATGCGCGATCGCTCGTTCAATATTACCGTCCGGATATGGTGTTGCTTGATCTCTGTTTTCCCAATACCGCTGAAGATGGTCTTAGTTTTCTGGCTGAGTTGTCCCAAATTGACACTTCTATTCCAGTGATTGTGTTTACCTCACAACATGGATTGACCGATCGATTGAATGCGGCCCGATTGGGGGCGAAAGGATTTTTACAAAAGCCAATTTCTGCCAATAGTGTGTTTGATGTGTTGACCCGAATGCTACAGCAAAATCAGACCTGTGATTCTAGGCTGTTGGTTATGGCTGATGATGAAGTCGTAGTCGCCCATCTTAATCAATTACTGAGCGCCCATGGATTTTCTCCAACCTTGCTTAGCGATCCCACCCAATTTTGGTTGGTTCTGGAAGCTGTAGCCCCAGATTTGTTGATTTTAGATGTTAACTCCAAACAAGTTAATGGATTAGAACTGTGCCAAGTGGTGCGTCATGATCTGCGCTGGAGTGACTTGCCGATTATTTTGCTGGCAGAGCAAACCGATTACCGGACGGTACAAGAGGTATTTGCAGCGGGGGCGGATGATTATGTGCAAAAACCCATTCATCAAGCAGAATTTATGGCACGGGTGCATAATCGTCTAGAGCGATCGCGCCTCCTTAATGCCCTTGCTTATACCGATAGTCTTACAGGGTTGACCAACCGTTGTAAGGCCACTGCTGACATTAAGCGGTTGCTTTACTTGGCTGAGCGGCAGGCCAAACCCTTTTCCTTCGTTATTTTTGACCTGGATCGGTTTAAGCAAATTAATGATGAGTATGGTCATTTGGTTGGCGATCAAGTATTGCGGCACACTGCCTATGCCATCCAGCAAACGTTTCGCCGCATGGATGTGATGGCTCGGTGGGGTGGGGATGAGTTTGTTTTGGGTTTATTTGATTCAACTGCGGAACAGAGTGCCAAGCGCATTACGCAGTTGATGGCGACGCTTCAACACCCTATGATCAACTCCCGTTCCTCATTTTCCCTCACGCTTACCTGTAGTGTGGGTGTTGCCGAATATCCGCTGGACGGTCATGACCTCGATACTCTTTACCAGTCAGCCGATAAAGCCCTCTATCACTCCAAACTCAATGGGCGTGACCAACTATCCTTTGCCCAATCCTT
>JAYKIC010000540.1:0-4210 GCA_035284985.1 Leptolyngbyaceae cyanobacterium | reverse complement strand
GCTGAATCGTTTCAAAATACGGAGATTCGCGGGTGATAATACCTGTTCCAACGCACCTATCTCATTCAGGACCGTCAACCCTTTCTCATATTCCGATCGCAACACTTGGAGATATCGCTCACGATCTTGCTCAGTCTTGGCTTCACTGAGCAATTTGGCAGATAAGTTAATATTTGACAATGGGTTAGAAAGTTGAGTACAAAAGTTTTTCAGCAGTTGTGATCGAACTTCCGCAGTTTCCTGGTTTATCAAGGCAGTCGTCTCAGCATTTTGCAGTTGATCTTGAACTTCCTTTAAGACTAGTTGGAGGGTAGCGATTTGACATTCTGCACGGGCCTGGGTCGTAGCTAGCTTTTGGGCAAACTGTTCCTGACGGGTCAGTCGAGTTGAAATAGAAACCAGTAACTCTTCAGTTTTAAAAGGCTTAGTAATATAGTCATCTGCCCCCATTTCCATACCCTGTCGCTGATCTAGGCGATCTGATTTGGCTGTTAGCATAATAACAGGAACATCAAAGAGTTCTTGGTCTTGACGAAGTAGTTTAAGCACTTCAAATCCATCCATTTTCGGCATCATAACGTCACAGATAATCATATCTGGATGTTCTAAGCTGGCAAATTCAACCCCTGTTAAGCCATTGTCAGTGGCAATCACTTCATAGCCTGCTAGTTCAAGGGTTCGACAGATTCCAATCCGCATTTGAGGTTCATCTTCAATAACTAAGATTAATTTTTTCTGTGATATTCTATCCATTTCACTAACCTCAATTTACTAAGTTCAATCAACGAGTTTTACAAATGAAGTAGGAACAACCAATCTGATTGACTGACAAAACTTTGCCCCTCTTCCCTAAATCCCTTCTCCCAAAAGGGGAGAAGGGACTTCAAACCAGTTTTTTGGATCGAAAGCCCCTCTCCCTTTCTGGGAGAGGGGTTGGGGTGAGGGCTGTTTGAGTTTTGTCAGTCAATCAGACAACCAATTTATGACGGTGATAGATGTACTTAATAGATGCACTTAGAGGGATTATTTTCCATTCGCTTAATGGAATGGAAAGAATGTTCTGGTAAATGTAATCACCGCTATAAAAATGGGAATGTTTTAGCGCTGAATCCGACCTTTACATGCATTAATCCATATCTTTATTAAATCCAAATCCCACAATTGACACTATCGTGTAATCGACTACTTTCTTTCTTTCTAAAGATAACTTTGATAACATTTCTCCACAGGCTAAGGCATGATTAGGGGGTAATGGCTATGTTGTTTGCCATTGAGTAGGGATTTTTACGGTAAAGCAGCTTCCTTTCCCTAGTTGACTGTTAACTTTAATGTGCCCTTGGTGAATCGTGACGAGATGTTTAACAATGGAAAGCCCTAACCCCGTTCCGGGGGTGTTACCAACGTTGGTGGCGCGGTGAAAGGGTTCAAATAAATGTTTTTGGTCGGCTTCGGGAATACCGATGCCTGCGTCCATCACACTAAATTGGACGTGGGTGGGTAAAAGTTCTAGCTGGAAAGTAATGGTACTGTCTCCGGGGGAATATTTATGAGCATTAGTGAGGAGGTTAGTTAGGATTTGTTGCAACAGCCTGCTGTCGAATTCAGCGATCGCCCCTTCTTCCTTCTCTCGCAGATTACGGACATCTTTTACCTCAAATTCAAAGTGATGATCCGGTGCATTCATACTCATTTCTTGACAAAGTTTACGGCTAAACTCGATCACATCAATAGCCTGTAAATTAAGCTGAATTGTCCCCGATTCTGCCTTATTCACCACTAGAACTTCATTAATTAACTCAGTTGTATGATCAACATAGCTAAGAATGGTATCCAAGCATTCTTGTTTTTCCCTGTCATCCAGTTTGTCTCCAAATAGCTTTAACAATTCTGCATTGTTAGAGATCACCGCTAAAGGAGTACGGAATTCATGGGACGTATTGGATACAAATCGGGATTTCATTTCACTTAATTCCCGCTCATGTTCTAGGGCTTTGATGATATCAGCTTCGGCCTGTTTGCGATCGCTAATATCGAAATTAATCCCAATCATCCGCTCAGGTTCACCCTGTTCATTGCGCTGCACTAGACCATTGGCTTTGAGATATCGCACCTGACCATTGGGATGAATGATGCGAAATTCGGTGTTATATTCCTGTTCGCCATCAATCGCTCGTTGTAACTGGGTTTGGGTATTTGCCCGATCATCCGGGTGTATACGCTCTGACCAATCGCTGACTTGTCCCGTAAAGTCATCAGGGTGCATCTCATAGAGATCCAACATCCGCTGATCCCAGGTTAATTGCTTAGTGAGCAAATCCCATTCCCAAGTGCCAATGGCCCCCGATTGCAGCGCCAAGCCCAGTCGGGTGGACAGGTTATACAATTGGGCCTCAGCCTGTTTGCGCTCGCTAATATCCTGACAAACGCAAATCAACAGGTTATCGTCCGTGAGAGTAAGGGATAGCCCTTCGACAAAGGTGGAACCATCTTTACGGATGGCGATCGCCTCCCCCTGCCACGCCCGATCCCGCAATAGCCCTGGAAACACATCCCGCTCAAAGCGCTGCAATTCCTCAGCACTATAGAGCTTACGCCACGACTGTCCAATCAACTCATCTGCCGTTTCATAGCCAAACATCCGGACATGGGCCGGATTGAGATATTGGTAAGAGTCCCCATCTAGAATGGCAATACCATCTACCGCCGCTTCAATGCTGGCCAATTGTTTGGCAATTTCTTGCTCGGCCACCTGACGAGCCGCTTCAGCCTCCCGCTTTTGACGATCGAGCCGATAACCCTCAATTAAATTGCTGCAAGTCGTTAAGAATGGCTGGAGCGATTCCATTAACGCGACATCATAACCACCGGGTCGATTAGCAATGCCCACCATGCCAATAAGTTGTGATCCACTAAAGAATGGAATGCCCAGAAATGCATTCAGCGGTGGATGCCCATCGGGGATTCCGCCCCGGCGGGAATCGGTGCTGGGGCTATTGGCAATCACAGGTTCCCCCGTCATAATCACCGCGCCAAAGAGGGTTTTCATGTTGGTAAATTTCATCCCGGTGGCCTGCTGTTCCTCATATAGCTGCCGGGTTTCTTCATTCCAAGCAATGTTCGTAATACTGTGGGCTTGCAGATAGGGCACCCCGCGAATTTTGAGAAAACTGTCTTCCATATTGGCGCTGCCATCGGCGGCAAACAACACTTCCCCAATGAAGCCATATTCGCTATGGGTCAGGTCTAGCAGTCCCGATAACAGCCCATCAAAAATGGTGTTGCGGTTGCCATCGGTGATAAATTGCGACTGGGCCTGACTAATGGTTTGGAGCAGGGTATTCCGGTGTTCTAGGGTGCGGCGATCGCGCTGCCGTTCGGTAATATCTTGGACAATTGCCAGAATATACTGACTGTCGGACTCTTGGCGTTCTTTTTGAACATACCGAGACAGCAGTGAGGTTGAAACGGAAATAGTTCGGTTTTCACCATCCCGCCGTTGAATGGTCCATTGTTCCCCCAGCAGATTATCTCCCTGTTGCACTCGGTTCATGCGGGCGATCGCCCTATCCCTGTTCAAGGAATCAGGATAGACCATCTGGTGCCAACCCAGCCGATTGATCTCCTCCTGGGTATACCCGGTAATCTGCTGCATTTGCTGATTCCACACAGAGAAATACACAAACGGCTCAGTAGGGATAGCTTGACAGACACACAACCCCTCCGCCATCTGCTCAACAATTTGCTCACGAAACTGGTTTTCTAATTGCAGCGCCGCTTCCGCCGCCTTGCGCTCGGTAATATCCGTCAGCATTCCCAGAGAACCAACATAGTTGCCCTGATCATCCAAGATGGGTGAGGTTTCAACGATGGCCCACAACGGTTGACCATCGGCTCGCCGGAAGCGAAAATCGTGCTGCTCTTGCACTCCACTTCGACGGCGCTCCAAGTACATCGTTGCCAGTTCTTGCTCCTCTAAGTCCATGAAGTCGAATAAGGATTTTCCCAAAAGAGCCTCTGGCTCCGTGCGTAACATTTGGGCGAGGCGATTGTTAACATAGGTGGTTTGGGATGCCGCATCCAGTACCCAGACCCCTTCCCCCGCCGTATCCAGCATTCGACGGTAACGGGCTTCGCTAGCTTTGAGGCTGTCTTCAGCAATTTTACGGGCCGTAATATCAATCCGAATGGCCAAGTACTGATACGGACGTTG
>JAYKIC010000539.1:0-4233 GCA_035284985.1 Leptolyngbyaceae cyanobacterium | reverse complement strand
AGACTAGGGCGGTCGTTCCCCCGGTACCTGCCCCCACTTCCAAGATCCGAATTTGAGCTTGGGGATCGGCTTGCATCCGCTGCCGAACATAAGCTTCAGCCCCCTGAGCTACAAAGGTATTGAAATAGTCAGAGAGGGCATTTCGCTGATACATATTCTCGACTTTTTCCATGGAGGATTTAGGAAAAAGAATATCAGTGGCTTGGATATGACCTCGTAAAATTTGGGGCAGTTGTTGCAAACAACTATCCAATAATTCCAGGGCAGTTTGCTTTTCTGGATTGTCGGTGAATGACTGGAGATAGGTGCTCCAATTCTGCCAAAGTTGCTCAACTTCTGCTGGGGAAATTGTGTTGATAGTGGTGACGCGATCGCCCTCACAGGTAACATAACCGTAGGTTTCCAATAACCCTAAACAACACTCCTGCCACCAGCGGTTATATTTGGCAATGATCCCAGCCTGTTGTTGCCAGGTCGTACTATCTTGCTGAATTCCTGGCTGTGAAAAAATGCCCAGGGATTGAATTTGGGCGAACAATAAACGGGATAGCCAATCATTTAGTTCATGCCTAAATTCTCGATCTAAAAGACGGGCAATTTCTACTTGATTACTGTTAGTTGTAGTGGGTCCACCGGAAATTTCCGTTTCCCTAAATAGGTGATGAATGACTGAATCAGCAGCAGCATCATTAAGGCTAATCAATTGGCTGGAATCACAACCCATTAAAGTTTGAACCGCTTGAGATGCGCCTAGACAAATCACCTGTCTCACCAACCCTGCCCTGAGGATAGATACGAAATCGGCAAAAAACTGACAACCCACGTCATCCGAAATCAGGGTATAGTGACTTGCCAATCGTTTCTCCATTTCGGTTCCGGCCAGGGATGCTTGCCAGTAGCCCCAGTTAATCACACCAACGGGGAAGGGGGCTGTGGTGGCGACGGAGTGAACGAAGGTATCGGCACTGGTGATGCCAGCGGCGTATCCGGCACTGTCACGGGCGGATAAGAAGGAAAAGGCTTGAACCGAAGAGAGATAGCACATGAAATCTAATGGTTCATTTTTAAATGCCTCATAAAAGTTGAACGCACCGTTTTGTTTTGGGGTAAATACGGCGTTGAAGTCGGCTTCGCTGGTTTGGGCGATCGCGTTATCCAACTTAAACACCATGGCGGAAAAAATCGCCCCATGAATACGGGGATAATGTTGCTTAAGATATTGGACCGCTTGGGTCATTGAGGTGGCATCAGTCACATCGGCTTGAATATAGAGGGGGACTCGTTCGGCATCCAGCGCCCGGAATGTTGCTAGTTGTGCTTGAATCTTCGGAGCAGTGGACTCACTCCGTCCTAACCAAATGACCTGAGCCTGATAATGTTGGATCAGATAGCGACTGAGAAGGGTACCGACGGTTCCGGCACCGCCCAATATGACGTAAACGCCAGCGATCGCCAATCCGTTCCCCTGGTCCTGTACCGCTTGGAAAGAAGCCCAGTCCAGCTTGAAAAACCGGAGTTTATAGCGCAGACCAGCCTGGATCTGGGTCACTTCCCCCCGATTGGACGGTGGTTCGCTCAAAACCAGGGTCACTAGGGATAGCCGTTGGGCCTCGTCTGCCCAATCTTCCCAGCACAGATCCAGGTTTCGCACCCGGAAACGGTGGTCCCCTTGGGCCAGGGCATAGCCGAGGCCGCTCAGTCCACCCCCATCGGCCACCGTTGCGCGACCATCGACGCGGTAGTTATCCAGGGTCAGGATGGTGAAATCAATTAGGGCGTTGGCTTGGAGCTGCGATTGTAAGACTTGCACCAGCCGCAACAGTTGAATTTCACTGGTGGGATCTGATCCCTGGAGTTTGCGATCGCCCCCTACAAAATAAACGCCGTTAATAGTCTGGGTATAGCTAGACAGGCAAGTTCGCAAATCGTTGGGGGCATTCACGTTGCAATGCCATTGGCAAGCCGATAGTTGTTTGGTGTCAGAGCCTAATTGAATTTCTAGGATCTGGACAGTCCCGTGTTGCTGGAGTACTCGAATTAGCGTTTGCTCAAATTTCGAGGTTGATTCAAAGTAAACCAGCAGGACAACCGGACTGGACGTAAGGTTCACGGGGGTGGGAGCTTGTTGTTCCCAAATGGGCAGGTAGCTCAGATCCGCGAGTTGGTGGTACAGCGCTGGATTTCTCTGGGTAGACAGTTTAGGTTGAAGGTCCAGATTCGGCTCAACCCCCCTTAGTTCCCCATTGCTAAGGGGAGTCATTCCGGTCCTCCCCGTTGCCAAGGAGGAGGTAGAGGAGGTAGTTCCAACTTGGAGGTCCACGGTAGCCTCGGTCAGGGGAGAAATGATATGGGGAGCGATCGCGCCTCCTCCCTGTTCAGACTCAAAGTCCAACCAAAATGTTTGGCGAGCAAAGGGATAACCGGGAAGATGAATCCGCTTGGGGGGCTGATCTCCATATAACTGGGACCAGGGAATATCGTAGCCCTGGCAGTAGAAATCCGCTAAGCCAAATAGGGTTTCCTGGTAGGTGGTTGGGTCATCGGCTGGGGAATTAGCGGTAGGGGCAAGGGTTTGGACTAGTTGATTGATATAGTTCTGCGTCACCGTTTGTCCCCTAAATTCCGTGGGAACCTTGCCCTGAAAAACATTCGGCTTCTGATCCGGTTGACCAAACTGGGTCCACGTATAGAGGGCATCCGCTAGATCTTGAACCACGATCGCCAACCGATATTGACAGTGATGGCGACCTGCAAATAGGGTGTAGCCGATATCGGTCAGGGTGATCTCTTTCGTGAGTCCCGTCTGCAAGAACTCAACCATGGCCGTTACTCTTTGCCTGAGGGATTCTTCGGTTTTGGCGGATAGCACCAGCAGGGAATAGGGGGGATCGGTTTGGGGTTGCTTCGGGCTGGGCTGATAATCCTGAATCAGCATATGGGCATTGGTGCCGCTCATGCCAAAGGAACTCACCGCCCCTAGCCGTTTTTGACCGGGCTGCACGGGCCAGGGTTGATTGGCAGTGTTGACATAAAGGGGGCTGTCCTCCCAGGTAATAAAACTATTTTGCTGGGAAAAATTCAGGCTCTTGGGGATGGTTTGATGGCGCAGGGCTTGAACCACATTCACTAGGCTCACCAAACCGGAGGCGGCAAAGGTGTGACCAAAGTTGGTTTTACTGGAGGTGATGGCGCAGGGGCGATCGCTCCCCTTAAACACATCCCTGAGGGCGTTCGCTTCCACCGGATCACCCAATTTGGTCCCAGTGCCGTGGGTGACGATGTAGTCAATATCCTGGGGGGACACCTGCGCCCGTTGCTGCACCTCCCGCACCAGTTCCGTTTGGGAAACCCCATTCGGGGCCGTAATGCCATTGGTCTTGCCATCATAATTGACCCCGCTGGCGGGGATGAGGGCGTGAATCGGGTCGCCATCGGCCAGGGCACGACTGAGCCGTTTCAGCACCACCACCACCACCGCTTCCCCTGGGACCAAGCCATTGGCTTGCTGGTCAAAGGCGTAGCAGTGACCGTCATCGGACAACATTCCCGCTTGGGCCATGCCGACATAGCCATAGGGGGTGAGCATGAGGTTGACTCCGGCGGCGATCGCCGCATCACATTCCCCTTGGCGTAAACTCAAGCACGCCTGATGAGTGGCAACTAAGGCGGAAGAACAAGCCGTATTAATGGCCATGGTCGGGCCTTTGAGGTTCAGGAAATAGGCAAGCCGAGCCGCTAAAATGCCGGAGTGATTAGAGGTGATATTCCCATCTTTGACCCGCTGGCAATAATCCCCCTCTTCAGCCCCCACAAAGGTGCCAATTTTTTGGCTGCTGATCTGATCGGGACCGTAACCTGCATTTTCCAAGGCATTCCATGACTCTTGCAACAGGTGGCGCTGTCGGGGATCAATATTCGGGGCTTCGCGGGGGGAAATTTGGAAAAACAAGGGGTCGAATTCGGCTACCCCTGGAATGGTGGCACACCATTTGCCGTTGGTTTTGGTGCTATCCTGCCGGGGATCACCATAATATTGATGCCAGTCGAAATAATGGGCCGGAATTTCCTCAACCGCACATCGGCCTTCGGCTAAAATCGCCCACATTTGTTCAATATCGTAGGCTTGGGGAAAGCGACCGCTCATGCCGATGATGGCGATGGGTTCGGTGATGGATGGGGCGAGGGATGAAGTGGGGAGTGGAGAGTGGAGAGTGGGGAGTGGAGAGTGGGGAG
>JAYKIC010000538.1:0-18712 GCA_035284985.1 Leptolyngbyaceae cyanobacterium | reverse complement strand
CTAAATCCCTTCTCCCAAAAGGGGAGAAGGGACTTCAAACCAGGTTCTTGGGTCGAAAGCCCCTCTCCCGCTCTGGGAGAGGGGTTGGGGTGAGGGCTGTTTGAGTTTTGTCAGTCAATCAGGTTTCTGGGTCACAGCCTATGGCTCATTAGACTCAATGGTGCCCAATCGTAGGCCAGAGTGATTCAACCGCATCTCGATAAAATCCTCAGGCTAAACCACTAGCATTGATATTTTCACCGATATTTTTAGATGCAGGTGCAACGCTTTGGGCAGTTTCCTCCTAGTAGGATGCGATCGCCCTTTGTTATCACTGAGGTATTGCTTTCCTGGAACTAATCTGGGCCTCAAGAGTCAAGCATCTACCATTTCAAAATTGAATCGTTGATATGGCTCATCCCATGAATAATGGATTCGCAATTAGCTATGCTGTATGGTCAGACCCGGATTGAGGATGGTCAACTGGTGCGAGAGTTGGCTCAGGTGACGATGGATCTGCCGCCAGGGATGGGGCAGGGGGGCGATCGCGATCTCTCCCATCCGTACTATTGGTCTGGCTTTACCCTGATTGGGAGTCCCTGGTAAACCTAATTACCGCTATAGTCATTGGGGATAGACAATGAGCGGGGGGTCGCGTGGTTGGTTTGACGATCGCAAACATGGGGGAATGGGGGGAATCGGGTATAGCCGCGTTCATTCTGATAGCGGCGGCCACCCTGGATTTTCTCATTGGTGATCCGTGGAGTTGGCCCCATCCAGTGCAGGTCATGGGTTGGGGCATCCACCACTACAGCACCCTCGCCCTCAAATATATCCCATCGCCCCTAGGATTGCGGCTAGCGGGGGTGGGGTTGGCGATCGCCCTCATTGGCCTGAGTGGGATCACAGGCTGGGGCGCGATCGCCCTCATGACCCACCTGCATCCCCTCTTGGGCCTGGGAATGCACATTGTTTTATTAGCCGCTTGCTTTGCCGGACGCAGTTTGCGCGATGCCGCCACAGACGTACTGGCCCCCTTAACCCTGGCCCATCCAACCGATCAGCCGATCACCGCAAACCATCTTGCCGAAGCCAGAACCCGCCTGAGCCGCTATGTGGGTCGAGATACCCAGGCTCTCGACCCACCGGAAATCCTCCGGGCCATATTGGAAACCGTGGGCGAAAATGGCGTAGATGGCATCATGGGACCGCTGTTTTACGCCTTGGTGGGGGCCATGACTCCCCTGGGCAGTGCCCCGGTCGCCCTCGCCTACAAAGCGGCCAGTACCCTAGACTCCATGGTAGGCTACAAGGAACCGCCCTATACCGATTTAGGCTGGTGCAGTGCCAAGCTGGAAGACCTGTTGACTTGGGTGCCCTGCCGCCTCACCGTCTTGACCTTGGCGTTGTTATCCGGTCGCCCCCTGCATGTCCTGCGTCTTTGCCGTCGAGATGCCGCCGCTGATCCTAGCCCCAATTCCGGCTGGAGTGAGTGTGCCTATGCGGCTAGTCTGGGGGTGCAGGTGGGGGGAACCAATACTTATAAGGGGGTAGTCAAACATAAGCCTTTGATGGGAGAGGGCGATCGCCCCATTACCGCCTCGGTTATTTATCAAGGCTTAAGGCTCAACCGTGCCTGCTTTTTGATCTGGTTAGGTCTAGGGGTGACGATCCGATTCATTGCCTAGGTGGGGATGTCGTGATCTGATTAATAAGATTTTCCTATCCCCATTTTCAAAGGATAAAACTATAGTAGAAAAACAAATCACCCCATCCATCAGGGAAAGATAGCGTGGATCAGAGATTGAGTCAGGGGGGTAGATATGAGTTTTGGGTTATCCGCTTGGGCCATTAGCCGCTTGAGCAATTCTTGAGAGTATTAATTCAGATTATTAATTCCGAGACTATTCGGCTTACAGATTAAAACATATGCGATCGCGGGAAATTTGCACCCATGTCTAGTCCATCGTTTCAAACTAGTGCCCAAACCAGTGCCCATGTGTTTGTGACCGGGAAAGTGCAAGGGGTGGGGTATCGAGCCTCTGTCACTGATGCCGCCAAATTGTTGCATATCAACGGCTGGGTTCGTAATCTTCGGGATGGCCGGGTGGAAGCAATGTTGGAGGGCGATCGCCCCAGCGTCGATGAGATGATTCGGTGGTGTCAGCATGGTCCACCGACGGCGATCGTTGAGGCGGTCGATATCAAATATCAGCCTATTCAAGGGTTTCAGCGCTTTGAAGTGGGCCGGACGGTCTAGTGCAGGGTTCAATCCCACTCCCATGAAACGCTATCTCCAATAGAATGGACGGTAGAACCCGGTTTCCCCTACGCAAACGCAGCCAAAATCGACTAGAGTGTAGGTTGGCAAAATCACTTTTTTACCGCACTTCTAGTTTGGGGAGAGGTTTGGCATGGCATCCATCCGCGAGTTGCATCAGCAGTTGGTCAAGAAAGAACGTTCGGCAGTGGAAATTGCCCAGGAAACCCTCCAGCGGATTGAAGCCGTGGACCCGATCATTAAAAGCTTTTTGCATGTGACAGCGGCGGCGGCGATCGCCCAAGCAGAACGGGTCGATGCCCGCATTGCTGCCGGAGACGACATTGGTTTGCTGGCTGGCATCCCCCTCGCCATCAAAGACAATATGTGTACCAAAGGTATCCCTACCACCTGTGCCTCTCGGATTTTAGAACACTTCGTCCCTCCCTACGAATCGACCGTAACCGGGAAACTCAAGGATGCAGGAACTGTGATGGTGGGCAAAACCAATTTGGACGAATTTGCCATGGGGGGGTCCACCGAAAATTCGGCGTTCCAATTGACGACTAACCCTTGGGATACCACACGGGTACCGGGGGGGTCTTCCGGTGGCTCCGCCGCCGCCGTGGCCGCCCAAGAATGCGTCGTTGCCCTCGGATCAGATACGGGAGGCTCGATCCGACAACCTGCCTCCTTTTGTGGTGTGGTGGGCATGAAACCGACCTATGGTTTAGTCTCCCGCTATGGCTTGGTGGCTTTTGCTTCCTCCTTGGATCAAATTGGTCCCTTTGGTCGCAGTGTGGAGGATACCGCCATTTTGTTACAGGCGATCGCAGGCCACGACCCCAAAGATTCCACCAGCCTCAAGGTAGACATTCCTGATTACACCGCTGCCCTCACCCCAGAATTAAAACCGGGGACTAAGGTGGGGATTATTACCGAGACCTTTGGCGAAGGACTGGATGCTAGTGTCAAGGCGGTGGTGGAAGGGGCGATCGCCCAACTCCAAGCCATGGGAGCCGAAGTTCAAGAAATTTCCTGTCCCTCCTTCCGCTACGGGATTCCCACCTACTACATCATTGCCCCGTCGGAAGCCTCCGCCAACCTAGCCCGCTACGATGGCGTAAAATATGGTGCCCGTCAGGAAAATGTTGAAGACTTGATGGAAATGTACACTAAAACCCGATCCGAAGGATTCGGACCAGAGGTGAAGCGGCGGATTATGATTGGCACCTATGCCCTATCTGCCGGATACTACGATGCCTACTATCTCAAAGCCCAAAAAGTGCGGACATTAATCAAACAAGACTTTGAAGCCGCCTTTGAAAATGTGGATGTGCTGCTGTGTCCAACCGCTCCATCCACTGCTTTCAAAGCTGGCGATAAAGATGATCCATTGAGTATGTACTTAATGGATTTGATGACCATCCCGGCAAACCTGGCAGGATTACCGGGAATTAGCGTACCCTGTGGTTTTGATCCACAAGGGTTGCCTGTGGGAATGCAACTGATTGGCAACGTCTTGCAAGAGTCCAGTATCCTGCACGTTGCCCATGCCTACGAACAAGCAACCGAGTGGCATAAGCAATTACCCCCAATTAGCTAATTGTTTTAACATTAAGCCGAAACCCCGAATGTAATACTGTATAAATGGCTATGTCGATGATCTGACGCAAGTACCTCATGCCAATATGAATCACTCATGGGGAGATCATCGATAGGCTAAGATTTTGACAGTTCCTTCGGTGGGCTGAAACGGTAAAAAGTTGACCTTAAATCTGTACACCTAGCACTTCTAGTTCGCTATACGTGTAGAATCAACAAGGGTATAATTACGGATGAAAACACAACTGACCAACCTAATCTCCGTGCCTAAATTTAGGCCACTTCTCCCACAACGATGAGTCTAAAAACGATGAGTCTAAAATTTAAGCAAAAATCCTAGAATTAGGACAAAGGATATGCGTGCAGAATGGCTCTGTCCATGGGGACAGCAAAGTAGTAGCAGATGTCTAGCCCACAACTGCCTGAGTTAGCGTAACCGAGTTTCTTCTTTGCTGACGTTGGCCTAAACCGCAGAGCAACCTTAGGTTGCCACATCTTCCGTGGAACAATCATGCAATTCTGGATCACAACCTGGATTCTTGGCGACAGAAGAGGGATCTAAAGAATTCCAGCCACTCAATATTGATCCCAATATAAGCAGAAGTACTAGTAAGTTTTTCATTATTCACAGTCCCATGTAGATACAACCCATTGAATAACCGATCTGTTCACTGTTGGGATTGAGCCAAAGCCTTCTCAACACTGAACTTTCAAGGTTATTGATTCCAAAATTACAAACTAGTTGCCACGAAACAATAGTGACCCACTTTGATGTGGATGGCGATCGCAGCAAACAACCCTCAATATCGAGTCATAGTTTGAGGTGATTAAAAAATCGTTATCTCTCACCAAGGGCAACGCTATTGATAGTTATTTATGCCATCAACGTTAGCCGAAGCACCTTGTACTGGGGGTAATCGGTGTGGCCAAGGCTTGATTTGGTCTGAACAATTTGTCTGACCATATACAATGCGTTGACTTGCGTCAGGGGCAATCTCAATACACCAAGGACGGGCCAGGAGATAACTCGTGAAGGTGGTTGCAACAATCGTAGTCATAGCAGCGATTGTTGCGGGGATGACAAATTGGCAGGTAAAGTTACTCATGAACTTTTTTAAGAGATGCACACAACTGTAATACGGTCCATGTCAGCGTCATCGCTAACTGAGAACTAATTTATCTGCCATCATCATAAGTAGCAAGAGGGGTGAGACCTATCAGCGAAAACTAGGAAATTAGCATGATAGTCTAAAAGTCTAGGAAGAATAAGGTTTACAGCTATTGCTCACAGGCGGAACTATCAATGGCAAATAGTAAGAAATTTGCATCTTGTTGCAATTTGATCAGGGAGGGTTTGCCATGGTTACGGTGATTGCGCCCGGTTGCCACACACCGGATCTGACGGATGGCTTCTTGCTAGGTCTGCCAAAACATCCAGCGGTAATGTGGATTCCGCCCCAGCAGTCCTATTGGCCAGCCTATTCCCCCCAGCATTTGTGCTGGTTTTTGCAACAGTGTCTAGAGGATCACCCCGTAGCCAACCCACCGCCGCCGCGTCCACCCCTCTTGCTGATTGGCTTTAGTGCGGGGGTGGTAGCCAGTATGGGGGCAATCCGGTGGTGGCAGTCCCAGGGGGGAGAGGTGAAGGCGTGTATAGCGGTTGATGGTTGGGGGGTGCCGTTAGGGGGAGGTTTTCCGATTCATCGCCTGAGTCATGATCGATGGACCCATTTCAGTTCCCACCTTTTAGGGGGTACGGACGTTAGCTTTTATGCTAACCCTGGGGTGGACCATTTAGAGTTGTGGCGATCGCCCCAGACCACCATGGGCATCAGCACAACCGTACCGAACCTCAGGGGGAATCCATTGTTGCCGACCTCCGACCCAACGGTGGACAAACCCATCACTGCGGCCCAGTTTATCCATCGCCTCCTGCAATGGTATGGGGAAGTGCCGGAGCCATGATTTAGTCATGACTCCGTTCAGAGGGGTCAGTCGAGTTTTGGACTTTGAGCAGAGAGGTGTACCGTAGGCCCATAGGAGGGTTAGAGGGCCAATCCAGTTGATTCAGGACAACCGAGCATAATATTTAAGTTTTGGACCGCTGCCCCCGATGCGCCTTTGCCTAAATTATCCAGTCGGGCCACTAACAACGCTTCTTGGGTTGCATCATTGGCAAAGACAAAAATCTGCACCTGGTTGGTCCCATTGACTCCCAACACATCCAAAAAGGTGCCAATTCTGAGGGAAGCGTCGTCGTTGTAGGGCATAACGGTTATAAATGGCTCATCTTGGTAATAATTAGCCAGGGCCGCATGGATTTGTTCTCCAGTGGGGGGATGGTCTAGGTTCCAAAGGGGTAGGGGAATTTGGACTAACATCCCTTGGGCAAAATCCCCCACAGCGGGGACAAATAGGGGCGGATGGACTAACCCAGAATGCTGGTGCATTTCCTTGACATGCTTGTGGCCAAACTTGAGACCATAAATCCCATAGGGTTGGTTAGAGGTGGGGCCAGATTGTTTGGTATGGGCCAAGTCATATTGTTCGATTAGCTTTCGGCCACCACCGGAGTAACCGGAAATCGCGTTGATAGTAAGCGGTAAGCTGGTGGGGATGAGTTCTGCGGCTAAGAGGGGACGCAGACAGGCCAAAAAACCAGTGGGGTAACAGCCGGGATTGCTCACAAAGCGGGCGGTGGCGATCGCGTCCCGTTGTTCTGGATTGAGTTCAGGGAAGCCATAGACCCAGCCCGTTGCCGTGCGGTGGGCCGTACTGGCATCCAGAATTTTCACCTGCGGGTTGGTGACTAATCCCACTGATTCCTTAGCGGCATCATCGGGTAAGCACAAAATCGCAACATCTGCTCCATTCAGTAACTCGGATCGGGCTGATAGGTTCTTGCGTTCTTCCGGATCAATACTGAGAAGTTCTAAATCATCCCGATGACTTAGACGGGTATAAATTTGTAGCCCCGTGGTTCCCGCTTCTCCATCAATAAATACTTTGGGTGTAGTGCCCATGGCGATCGCCCCCGCTAAGATTGGTGTGCAGCTCAGATTGGAATACCCCCATGGACCACCGCCTCAGCCCATCAGTCTATCAATTACAGACATGGGTCGATGGGAGCGGGCGATCCAGGGTTGATCCATAACCGCTTATTATTGCTTAAAATGGGCTAGCTTAAAACGGACGGTCAGCCTCATCTAAAAAATCATAAAGAATCTCATCGGGTTCATCCTCTGCGTCATAAATCGATTCCGACAGAGGCGGCAATGCGGATGCTGACACGCCATCGGGTTGTGATTCAGAACTAAGGGCTAAAAACCCATAGAGCACTTCATCGGGTTCATCCTCTGTATCGTCGATGAACCCATGGAGTGCCTCGTCAGGTCTATCGTCTTCGATGAATCGATGGAGCACTTCATTCAGTTCCTCTTCCCGGAGTGGAGGCGAGACATCTGGCTCAGGGGCAGCCTCAGATCGGGGAGTCCTTGCATTGGCCATGGTCTTGGATGGGGTGCCCTCGGCGCTGGGGGGAATGCGTTCTAGGGATAGTACGGCGGGGGGCGCAACTGGGTTTAAGGCCCTGCTAACTAACGCCTGGAGCCATTCACTACGGGTTTGGCCTGTTTGGATAATTAGGGCATCAATTTGGCTGAGTTGCTCATCGGTCACAGAAAAATTGATGGATGAAAGCTGGGCCATTGTCATATTCCCCTGACGCTTGAAAAGAGATAGATGTCAGTTTCGGGAGGATATGAACTCCTCTGCTTGTAGGTTATTATCCCGGCTCAAACGCTTACCCGAAAGTAAAAGTAGCGTAGCATTTTGTTGCGGTAGATTCAATGATGCAAAGTTAATGGGCGATCGCTGGCCGTGAGGAACGTCTGAGTCGTCAGGTTAAATCGGAGAGGCCCATCAGGAGGATGGTAGCGCACACCTGGATGTCGTAAAGGAGCAATCAGGAGTGAATGTTATGCGGAGAGAAAGGTCTGAAACGTTGCTTCATCTATCCAGCCGCGAGCACTCAAAACTTCACTGAGATCTAAATTCATCGATTGTTGGTCATACAACGCCACCTGGAGTTGATTAGCGGTAATTAGCCCCGCCTGCACCAGGCGATCGCCAATCGATTGGGCGCTCACGGCACTGGAAGACTGGAGTGGTACCAGAGGCTGGGGTTGGCTCACCACAACTGGCACCGATTGGACCTCCTCCTTTTTGCCTTTTTTGACGCAAGCATTCCCACTGGGAAAGATATAGACGACGGTATTGCCTGTGTCACCTACTTTATAAGCAGGTTGGGCATCACCCAAGGGCTGGGTCTTTTTACTCAGCGTAGATTGTGTCATAGTCCACCTTAACCACGTATTTATACGGAACATCACTAGCTGGTAAATTTATTTACCACACTTTGATCCTAGCCATGGATCTACTGACTGGTGTAAACTCCTGGTAAAGTATTTGACCTAGAAATATTAAGAGTCTTAAAAAAACAAATATCCTCAAAAGCGGGTTTCAAACTCCAGGATAATTTGGTTTTCATCCGAGAGGTTAGTCGAACCTCGCAGCAATAGCTCTTCATTAATTTGATACCGCAGGTTGTATTGGGTCGGTTCGTTGGCGGTTAAAAGTTGCAGCACCGATACGGATAAATCCCGCGTGAATTTAAAGCCTAACTCTGCGGCTAGGGCTAAGGTGGTGGCAGGGCGACCATCATCTGCATCTTCGTCCGCATTGGAAATCACCGTGGGAAAAATACGGAGGTCACTAAAGCCAACCGCATTACTCACTAATGTTTGTAAGCTGGTGAACAGGGCTGTCCCGGCCAAGTTGGCAATCCCGACAAATCCTTCACTGCGCCCCAGGGTATCCACAAAGCCACCTCCAATTAGGGCAATAATTTCAGCCTCACTGCGGCTGGGGCTACTGCTCAGTTCAATGCTATTAAACAACTGACTGGCTTGACCCACAACAGCGGCCTCAATCCGCACGGTCTGAACTTGGGACAAGTTATTAGCACTCCGGGCCGCAATTTCTGGACGGGATAGGATGGAATCATCGGAGGGCGATCGCCGGGTTTCTTCCAACACCGATGTTTCCAACCGCACATCCAAAAATGGATCACTGCCCGTACGGCTGGTGAAAATAGCCACATTATTATGGCTACGGTTCAAGTTGAACTGGGTCGCAAACACATTAACCTGCCCACTGTGCAGCGTGATCACCCCTTGGGGAGAAATACTGCTGAGATCGCGTTGGAGGGGGCCATTGACCATTAGTTCCCCGGTGGCCAAAAAGTTGAGCAGGGGCAATCGCGTAATCAATAATTGTGGTCCTAGGGTCACTTTCAGATTGGTCAGTTCTGGGGACGCAATCAGGCCCGACCAAAAGTCAGATTGCGGCACTGCTAGAAGGTTGGCTTGATTAACGATGGTGGGATCCGGTAATGATACCCGACCTGCCGCTAGGATAATCTCGCCGCCCAACTGGGGCTTGAGCGCAGTGCCACCAATGGTAATGCGACCGTTGACCCCACCATTATAGAGACCCTTAAAATTGACCAAAAGACTGTTCAGGTCAATCGCGAGTAAGCGCTGAGCGGCAGGGGGGACTGGGGTTGGGGGGGCAGGGAGGGAATCAGGAAATTGGCTCAGTTCTTGGGCCGTGAAGGGTTCCAGTAGAGGAATTACACCGGAGGCGCTGAAGTTGCCATCGCTAAATTGTCCCTGGATGGTGTTGACGGTGATGCGATCGCCATCAAATTGTACATTCCCTGTTACCTGGGTCAGTGGGGCGGGCAATACCCGTGCCGAGAAGGTGGCCGCATCCACTTGGGCCGTCCCCACAATGGTGGGCCGGAAATCCAGTCCCTCATCGGTTTGATCCAAGGTGCCCCCCACATCCAGAGTCACTGTGCCCTGGCCCGATTCCCAGAAAAAGTGTTCATTCAACAAATTGAGCAGGGCAATGCCATCGTCCTGGATGGCCAGCTTGAGGTCAATATTATTTTGGTCCGGGTCCACCGTGGCAAAGGGTAAGCGGTAGGGGAGGGAGCCAATTAAGGAAATCAGGGGCCGGGGGGGAGGGTCAGGAATAGGGTCGGCGATCGCTGCCGTTGCCCCAGGGGATTCTCCTTGGTTGCGATTGGCCAAGGGTTCCTCGGTGGTGGCATCCGCAGTCTGGTCAGGCGGGGGCGGGGACTCGCGGATCTGCATCCGGCCAATGACCCCTAATCGAGCGTCCGCATAGCTAAAGGTTGCTTCAGCGGTTTGAATTGGGGTGCGGTTGAGGCTAGCATTGCGAAGGGTGACGTTACCTCTGGCTTGGGGATTTTGGAGATTGCCCGTAATCGCCGCTGTAGCATCCAGGTTGCCATCAATATTCAAGGGCAGTTTGAGAAATTGACGCAGCCCAGCCATGGAAATATTAGTGGCTTGAAACTGACCCGTCGCGTCTTCGTTCCACCCCACCGACCCCGCAAAGTTGAGGCGCGAATCCCCCGATTCAAACCGTAATGGTAAGAAGGTTATAGTTCCCTGACTAAATTCTCCTTGGGCAATGATTTGATTCGGCGGGTCATAATCACCCCAACGCCAGTTTGTCCCTCCCAGGTTAAAGGTGGCCACCAATCCCGTATCCAGGCTTGCGGTTAAATCAATCTCCCCTGAAAACGTACCTGCCAACTCTTGCAGTTGGGGTAGGACGAATTCATTCTGTTGTTGCAGCCGCTGTTGTTCTCGCAGGGCTATGATTTCGGCATAACGTTGGAGTTGCCGCAGGAGGGAGGTGTTGGATGGTGCCACCGGGCCTGAATCGGCAAAGGGGAGGGGGAACAAGGTGATGGCATCAGGGCTAGCGAATTCGGCTGGGCGCAAACCCTTGGCTAGATCGCCAATATCGTAGATTTGTAGCGTCTGGAGCCAATCTTGAATTTGGCCTTGTTCAATGGCAATTTCGCCAGAGAAGGCGGGGGTGGGGCTGGCCACTAAGCGACCATTGAAGGTGTAGCGGCTGTCATCCGCTGCCAGGGTGGTGGGGCAGAGATCAGGGGTCGGGGGGACGGGGCCGGAGTCGGGGAGGGCGGAGTTGGGGCGCAGCCACAGTTGGCCGTTGCGAATATCGGCCACGCCATCGGCTACTTGCATGGCTCCTTGTAAACACGTTGCTGCGAGGTAGCCATAGTTGGGTTGGGCGATCGCCACGGTGGCGGTCCAGGCCAGTCGATCCAGCCAGTTATCGGCCCGCCAATCCCACTCTGATAGGTCCACCACCGCATCGGCATTGAGGGTGCCCCCCAATGTCCCCACGGCCAAGCGGGGCACTGGATCAAGATTCAAGACCGAGAGGGGAAATTCACGGATTTTGGTGCGGAGGCGATCGCCCCCACTACCAGGTTCTACGACTCCCTCCACCTGGGTAATGGTCTCAGGGGTGATGCCATAATTCAGGGCAAATTCTACGGGGCGAAAGGTGGAATCGAGGGTGGCGGCAATGCGATCGCGATCGCCCCTCAAATCCACCAATAGGCCATCATCGGGACGGTAGCGCACAGGCCCCGCCAAGGATTCAAACCTCACCTGGTTGAGGCTTAACCCTTGAAATTGCAGGCGTGCATCCACATTGGGGCGGGCCAGGGTACCAAAAATGCGGCCATTAAAATCTGTCACCCCCGCCAGTTCAACCCGATCGGCAAGGGGCAGTTCCCACGCCGCTAAATCCAACTGACTGATCCGGAGATTTAAATCAAATGGCCCTACAATCGGTTGCCAAGCCGATGTAAACCGTAATTCTATGGCCCCATAGGCCATGAACCTAGAGAGGCTAAAGTCCGTAATTCGTAACTGGGTTCCAGTCCAGTCAAATACCATGGATAAGGGTTGCTGTGAAAACGGTAAGTTGGAGAGGAGCAATTCACCGTTGAGGGTAATCGCTTCGGGGCGGAAGGAGGCAAAGGTTCCAGCAGCACTCAGGCGACCGTCCAATTGTCCCTGATTGCCGTAGGGTTGGGACGGAGTTTGGCCCAGTTCCACCCGTGTTGTCCTAGCCATTCCCAGCATGGGGGGAATGGCTAGGACAATGGGGATTTGATCCAAGGGCAATTTCCCAATGAGCTGATTCAGGGGCACCTGTTCCACTTGGGCCAGGGCTTGCCACCGTTGTTGGTCAAAATCAACCCGTCCATCCAACTGGACCCGGCCTTGGGGGAATTGGGCGGCTAGACCATTGACCAATAACACTTGATTGGCCCAAACCGCTTCTCCTTGGATCGGGAAGGTCGCTTGTGGGGCTTGGAATTGGGCGATCGCTTCCAGTTGCTTCAGCGGTCCAGTAATGTCGAGGTCAGCGGTCAAGGTGCCCAAGGTCAACGGTTGCCCCGTTACGGGATCAACCCAATTCGCTAGAAGGTTGCGGCGCGATCGCGGGGGTGCCAACCACCGCGCCAACCCTTGCCGGAGTAGATCATCCCCTGGAATACCCCGCAGGGCCAAGGCCAAATCCACCAAGGGCTGTGTCCCCCATGACACCCTCCCCCCTCCCTGAATTGAGCCGCCAATCTGGGGCAATGCCTCAAAGAAGCCGATTTCCAAAACTTTGGAAGTCAACCGTAATCGGCTTTGTACCCGATCAAATCGGATCTGGTCAATCAAAATGGGACGCTTATTAGTGACGGTGGCATCTAAAACCGGAGCCACCAGTGCCCCCGTCACTCGCAATCGAGCCGACAGATTGCCCCTGGTCTCAAAGGGCAGTTCCAACTCTGTCGCTGCCAAAATATCCTTGATCGCAATCATTGGCACCGTTGCGGTCAGATCATAGCCATCCTGCAAGTGCAACTGGCCATTGGCATTGGCCCGGACCTTGCCATACGCCAGTCTGACCTGCCGTAGATTAATTCGCTCATCCCGAAATAAAATATTCGCCCGTTCCATACGAAGTGGCTGGGCCAGTTTAGGCATTTTTACTGCCATTTCCCAAATCTCCGCCCGCCCCTGTAGGGTCAGGGCAGGTTCCAAGCGGGTCTGATCCTTGGGATCGGCCAAAATGACATTCACCCTGGTGTTGAGAAAACCATGGGTCACATGACCGAGTTGGGGTGGCAGATAGGCCAATCCTAGCGGGGAAAAGGGGGCGAGGGGCAATCGGTCTGTTTCAATACGGCCTTGAAACAACGGGTACTGATCCAGATTGACCCTCCCATCCACTTGAAATGAGCCGCCCAGGAGGGTTTGTCCCTCTAATTCCAAGCCAATTAAGCGATTATTATGGCGGAGCCGCACTTGCCCTGACATATCCGTGAGCAAGACGGATGAGGCGGGAACCGTTTCGCCGCGCCGCAGGTGAACGGCCTCAGACAGAAAAGGTTTGAGGACAAGGGTGCTGCCTTCAAGGTTAATTTGGGCCAAGTTGATTTGGATTGGTCCTGGTGCGGCTGGGGTGAACTGAATGTGTAACCACTGCCCGGTTCTATCCTGATCGATGGTGATATCAGGATTAATCAGGGTGATAGTGGGAGTCAGTTGCCGCTTGAGTAGGAGTTTTAAGGGGTTGAAATATACAGCAATCGACTCTACGGTGGCCCGATCCCTGTCCGTGGCGGTGGGGGGTAGGGCAGAGGTTCCCAGCCGTAAATGAAAGGGAGAAAAGTCCTCCACCGCGCCAAGCTCAAGGGGACGATTAATCCGCTGGGTTAGGGTTTGTTCCAATTGGGGGGCCAGTTCTTGGTAAACATACTGGCGTAAGCGCCAGTATCCCACGCTACTGGAAATGGCGATCGCCCCTCCCAACAGTAAATAGAACCATTGCCAGCGCCCTAGTCGAGGAAAACGACCGGGCGGGGGTGCAGGGGAAGGGGCGTTTGGATTAGAGCCAGGGAAAGGGGATGGGGTCATTACAATCCAAATGCTGGATCAGGGATAGAGAATACGAAGGGGTGCTTGGGTCAATGAATCTAGATGAATGCTAGTAGCAGGAATAGGAGATAAACGCCTTTCATTAAACGACATCTTCCCAGTTTCGTCGAGGTGTTCTATCCCTGCTCAACTACCATGGATTCATCCCCCCAGACATCAGGCTGAAACCATTGACCATGCTAGTCTGAAATAGAGCATTACTGCCATTATCGCTGAACCATGCTGCCGAAGCCGTTTGCCCAATTATCATGTTAGAGCCATCCATATCCCCGGCCCCATCAGAAGCAAAGGCCCCCACCCCCATCTTGCACGCCCAACATATTTCCAAACGGTTTGGCGGGGTTTGTGCCCTTGATAACGTGTCTTTATCCGTCCAACCTGGTAGTATCACAGGCTTAATCGGTCCCAATGGCGCGGGAAAAACGACCCTGTTTACCGTCCTCGCGGCCTTTACTCGCCCGGATGAAGGGATTGTGGTATTTGACGGCAAACCGATTCACCACTGGCCGCCCCATCAGTTGGCCCATCACGGTTTAGTGCGAACCTTTCAGGTGGCACGGGTTTTGTCCCGCCTCTCGGTGTTAGACAATGTGTTATTAGCTTACCAACGCCATCCCGGCGAACAATTTTGGCAGGTATGGGCACGTCCGCAACAGGTCTATGCCACCGAAACCCAGCAGCGCCAAGCGGCCATGGACATTCTAGAGTCCGTGGGTTTGGCTACCATGGCCCACGCCTATGCGGGTGCCCTGTCTGGGGGACAGCGAAAATTACTGGAGTTGGCCCGGACCTTGATGGTTCAACCCAAGTTGATTCTGCTGGATGAACCAGCGGCGGGGGTCAATCCCACCCTAATTTTGCAGATTTGTGACTATATTCGCCACTGGAATCAGGCAGGTATCTCTTTTTTAATTATTGAACATAATATGGATGTGATTATGTCGCTTTGTGACCATGTGTGGGTCTTAGCCGCAGGGCGCAATTTGGCGGATGGATCACCAACAGCGGTGCAGCGTGACCCCCATGTGTTGGCAGCATATTTGGGGGAATGATGGGGGCTACGGATTGGATGCGGATGAGAAGTAGGAGGCAGGGGGCGATCGCTCCCTCTAGCTTTCCATTCTGTCTGTTACCTATATAACCTTTTGAAAAATTAAAGCCTGCTACCATGTGTCCTCATGTTCTGGGTTACTCCGTGTAATCCACGACATTTTAAGATGCATTTATTTTTGAAACAATCACAAGGTCAGTTTCCTGAAGTTAGCCTTTCTCATGGTCAGTTTCTGGAAACGGCTGGCCTAGAGCATTGAGCCTCAGGTCTCACATAAGTCCTGAGCAATGACAACATTAGTGGATCATGGGGAGTGGCGGGATATGAAACGACGGGATGTGTTGAGAGGCACGGCATTTACGGCTGGAGTCTCCTTGGCGGCACTACTGAAAGCCTGTACAAGTTCATCATCATCGGATTCAACGGCTAGTAGTGATACGGCCAGTTCCGAAGCCCCATCCAGCGAGTCCTCCGGCGGCGATGCCACCATCACCATTGTCAGTGGCGGCGGCTTTCCCAACGGGCTTGATTTGCACCAAGTGGGCACCAACCGTCCGGCCTACGGCATCTCTTGGTGTATTTACGATCGCCTCGTCACCTTTGGCACCAAAACCCTGGCGGATGGCACCATCTCCTACGACTACACCGACGTGCAACCAGAATTGGCAGAATCCTGGGAAGTGGCGGAGGATGGCATGTCTGTGACCTTCGCCCTGCGTCAAGATGCCACCTTCCATGACGGTAGCCCTGTCACCGCCAACGATGTTAAATGGTCCTACGATCGCGCCGTATCCGTGGGCGGCTTCCCCACCTTCCAAATGAAGGCAGGAGCGCTGGAAAATCCAGAGCAATTTGAGGTAGTTGATGACTATACTTTCAAAGTGAACTTTCTGCGGCAAGACAAGCTCACCTTGATGGATATGGCCGTACCCATTCCCGCCATCATCAATTCCAAGTTGGTGGAACCTAACGTAACCAGCGACGATCCTTGGGGCTTGGAATGGGTGAACGCCAACGATGCTGGTGGTGGTGCTTATATGATTGAGAGCTTCCAGCCGGAAGAAAGAATCGTCTTGGTGCGCTTTGAGGACTGGAAATCAGGGCCATTGCCCCAAGCCCAAAAGATTATCGAACTGAATGTGCCGGAAGCGGGCAACCGTCGAGCGCTGCTGGAACGGGGGGATGTGGATATCAATTTCAACCTGGCGGAAAAAGATGTGTCAGAGTTGAAAGCTGAGGGCAAGTACACGATCGTCACCACGCCGATTGAGAACTGTTTGTACACCCTGGACCTCCATGCCCAACCGGAGTTGAAGGGGGCAGCCAATCCGTTTGCCGATGTGAAAGTGCGGCAAGCGGTGGCCTATGCTCTGCCCTACGATGCCATCGTGGAAACCGCTATGTACGGGGAATGCGTGCCCATGTATGGGGCAACGAGTAAGGAACCCAGTTCCATTGAATGGCCCCAGCCCTATCCCTACAACACCGATCTGGAGCAAGCAAAGGCACTGATGGCGGAGTCGGGCTATCCCGATGGCTTTGACACCACCCTAGCCTTCGACTTGGGCCAGAAAGAATGGGCGGAACCGCTGGCCGTGCTGACCCAGGAAGCGCTGGCCAAAATTGGCATTAACGTCACCCTGGAGAAAGTGCCAGGTTCCAACTTTCGGGCGGTTTTGGTGGAGAAGAGTCGGCCCATGATTATCAACAACTTCGGCGGTTGGCTCAATTATCCTGACTATTTCTTTTTCTATTCCTACCACGGCCAGAATGCCACCTTTAACGGCAGTTCCTACCAGAATCCAGAAATGGACAAGTTTATTGATGCGGCCCTGAAAACGGCCCCTGGTGATCCGGCCTACGACGAGAATGTGAAGGGCTTTTTGAAAATTGCCTTCGAGGAAATGCCCCGTGTCCCCATTTTGCAGCCCTATCTGTCGGTGGCGATGCAACCCAATATTGAAGGCTATCAGTACTGGTTCCATCGTCAGCTTGACTATCGCCAATTGCGTAAAGTGTAATTTTCCGTGGAATGAATCATTGCTATGGCTAGTCATTCTCCGCTCCCAGTTATTGGTCGTCGTATCCTGGCGGCGATTCCCAGCATTATCGGCGTGATCATTATCACCTTCCTGTTGGCACGGGCGTTGCCCGGTGATCCGGCGGCTTACTTTGCGGGTCCGGCAGCAACTCAGGAGGCGATCGCCGAAATCCGCACCGCCCTAGGACTAGACAAAAGCCTGCCAGAACAGTTTCTCATTTACTTAACGGATTTGGCCCAAGGGGATTTTGGCTTTTCCTTTACCACCGGACAGCCCGTGGTGGAAGATCTGGCTACCCGCCTACCTGCATCCTTAGAGTTAACCCTGGCGGGACTGTTGTTTTCCATCTCCCTGGCCTTACCCCTGGGTATCTTGGCGGCAACTCGCCCCGGTTCCTGGATTGATCATGGGGTGCGGGTACTGGCCACGGCGGGGGTGTCCCTACCCACCTTTTTCACCGGACTGCTGCTGCTCTACGTCTTCTATTTTCGCTTGGGCATTGCTCCAGCACCCTTGGGTCGGATTGATATCATCTATTCCGCCCCGGAGACTGTCACCGGATTCTACTTGATCGACAGCCTCCTTGCCGGGGATCTTGAACTGTTTTGGGCCGCCCTCAGTCAGTTGATTTTACCCGCCATCACCCTAGGATTATTTGCCCTGGCTCCTTTAGCCCGTGTCACCCGCGCCGCCATGTTGGGGGTATTGTCCAGCGACTTTATTCGCACCGCACGGGCCAACGGGTTGCCGCCCCGTATGGTGCTATTTGGCTATGGCTTTCGCAATGCCCTGCTGCCAATCATCACCACGATGGGGATTGTGTTTTCCTTTCTACTGGGGGCCAATGTGCTGGTGGAGAAGGTGTTTGCTTGGCCGGGAATTGGCTCCTACGCTGTTTCAGCATTGGTGGCATCGGACTACGCCCCGGTGCAAGCCTTCGTGTTGATTATGTCCCTGCTGTATGTGTTTTTGAACTTGTTTATTGACCTGCTGTACACCGTGATTGATCCCCGTGCCGGAGTGGAGTCATGACGACCCAAACCTTACGCCATGTCCGCTATGTCATCGGTGAAAATAAAGTCACCTTTGGGGCATTTTTGCTGTTTGCGCTGCTGGTGTTGTTTGCGATTTTGGGAGGAGCGATCGCCCCCTATGATCCCCTAGAAACCAATGCCGCCGTGGCCCTGCAACCGCCATCCCTATCCTACTGGTTTGGCACCGATCAGTTGGGCCGAGATGTGTTGAGCCGGGTGATGGTGGCCACTCGCTTGGATTTGGGCATTGCGGTATCAGCGGTGTTTTTATCATTTTTGCTGGGGAGTGTGCTGGGGGTGATGGCGGGGTATTACGGGGGGTGGTGCGATCGCATCATCAGCCGCATCGTTGACACCATCATGGCCTTTCCCCTGTTCATCCTGGCGATGGGACTGGTCGCCGCCTTGGGCAACACCGTCGAAAACATCATCTATGCCACCGCTATCATTAACTTGCCCCTATACACGCGGGTGATTCGCTCAGAGGTGCTGACCCGTCGGGAAGCTGGATTCATCGAAGCCGCCCGACTGGCCGGAAACGGCGACGTTCGCATCATGGCCACCCACCTGTTTCCCAACGTCCTACCCGTGATGATGGTTCACGTATCCTTAAATATGGGCTGGGCCATCCTAAACGCCGCTGGATTATCCTTCATTGGTTTGGGCGTGCGTCCCCCTACCCCGGAATGGGGCATCATGGTGGCGGAAGGCGCAACCTATATTATTTCGGGGGAATGGTGGCTGGCCATTTTTCCGGGCATGGTGCTGATGCTGGCGGTATTTTGCTTCAATCTCCTAGGGGACGGTCTACGGGATTTGATCGA
>JAYKIC010000537.1:0-9662 GCA_035284985.1 Leptolyngbyaceae cyanobacterium | reverse complement strand
TGGTGGCGGAAGGCGCAACCTATATTATTTCGGGGGAATGGTGGCTGGCCATTTTTCCGGGCATGGTGCTGATGCTGGCGGTATTTTGCTTCAATCTCCTAGGGGACGGTCTACGGGATTTGATCGATCCCCGAATGCGAACCTGAAGCCGATTTTAGATTTTGGATTTTGGATTTTAAGCACTCACCCACCCACTCACCCACCCACCCACCTACCTACCATGACCCTCCTCGCCATCCATAATCTATCGGTCGAATTCCGCACTCGGTCTGGCATTGTTCAGGCATTGGAGCAGATTAGTTTTGAGGTGAAACCGGGGGAAACGGTGGGGGTAGTGGGGGAAAGTGGATCGGGAAAGTCGGTGACGGCCTTCACCATCATGGGTATCCTCGATCGGGCGGGGAAGGTGACGAGTGGGACGGCAGCGTTCAGGTTGGGAAGCGATCGCGCCTACGATCTCTTGACCACCCCGGAAGCCACCCTGCGTCAACTACGGGGCCGGGATTTGTCGATGATTTTCCAGAATCCCCGCACCGCGCTGAATCCGATTCGCAAAGTCGGCAAACAGATTGAAGATGTGTTGCGCTGCCACTCCGGTTTACCGAAACCACAACTCAAAACCCGTGCCATTGAACTCCTTGCCAGCGTCCGCATTCCCGACCCGGAACAGCGCTATGCCGCCTATCCCTACGAGCTATCGGGGGGATTGTGCCAACGGATCATGATTGCCCTGGCCCTCGCCTGTTCCCCCAAATTGCTGATTGCGGATGAACCCACCACCGGACTGGATGTGACCACCCAAGCCGCCGTGATGACCTTGATTAAAGACCTATCCCAGCAAAATGAGATGGCCACCTTGCTGATTACCCATGACTTGGCCCTGGCCTCGGAATATTGCGATCGCATCGTCGTCATGCACGCGGGGCACGTCGTGGAAGCCGCCCCCACCCATGTCCTGTTCACCGCCCCCTGCCATCCCTACACCGCCAAACTGATCGCCGCCACCCCCGAACCCCACAAAGGTTTTGCCGACCTGTTGCCAATTTTGGGCAACCTCCCCGACTTGCGCTCCGCCTCCCTGCCCCCTTGCCGCTTCAGCCAACGGTGCGATCGCTACACCCCCACCTGCGACCAACCCCTGAAATGGGACTGGGTTGCCGATGAACACTTCGTCGCCTGTTGGCATCCCACAGAACTAGGGGCGATCGCCACCACCGCTTCAGCCTAAACATCCAGCTAATCTCCCCCGTCCCAACCCCAAAATCCAAAATCCAAAATCCAAAATCCCCTATGTCTACCTCCACCCTCGACTCCATCACCCCCCCTGCCTCTCCGGCTGAATCGTCTCCCCTGCTGACCGTTCAGGCACTCAAAAAGTCGTTCCCCGTCGGCGGTACCCCAGCCAATCCCAAACGCCTCTATGCGGTGGATGGCATTGACCTGACCATTGGCGATCGCGAAAGTGTCGGCCTCGTAGGAGAATCGGGCTGTGGCAAATCCACCCTCATTCGCCTGATTACCCGTTTGCTCGACCCCACCGAGGGCAAAATCCTATTCAGTGGTGAGCCGATTAGTCCCATTGCCGCCCGATATTTTGCCCAGCATCCCGTGCGATCCCAACTTCAGATGGTTTTCCAAGACCCCAGCGATAGCCTCAACCCCCGCTACACCGCCTTCGACACCATCACCGAACCGCTGAAACGTCTGGGTCATATCCGCGATCGCCAAATCCTGCGGGAACGGGCCAGTGAGCTAGCGGATTTAGTCGGACTCCCCCAAGAATTGCTGCCCCGTTTTCCCCACCAACTGTCCGGTGGTCAAAAAGCACGGGTGGGCATTGCCAGGGCGATCGCCCTCAATCCCAAGTTACTGATTCTAGATGAACCCACCTCCGCCCTGGATGTGTCGGTGCAAGCGATCATCCTGCATCTTCTGGCCGATTTGAAAGAGCGGCTGGGCATGAGTTACCTGTTCGTTTCCCACGACCTGAACGTAGTGCGGTTACTGTGCGATCGCGTCCTGGTCATGTACCTGGGCAAAATCGTTGAAGCGGGGCCAGCCGAAGAACTATTTACCCATCCCCGCCATCCCTACACGAAGGCATTGATTGACGCAATTCCCAGCTTTGAAGCCAAACCCAAACCCCCCGCCCTCACCGGAGAACCCCGCAGTCCCATCAATCCCAACCCCAATGTGTGTCGGCTCTACGGTCGCTGTCCCAAAGAGGGCGATCGCTGTCACCAGGAAATGCCGCTTCTCAGTGAGATTCAGCCTAATCATCGAGTTGCCTGTCATTTCCCAGAAGCGTAATCCAGGGTCAATGATAATGACTTTTCAGAATGAACCTTGCAAACCTTCGTAGGTTGGGTTGAAGCATGAAAGCCAACCTACTTTCCCTACTGTGCGGAACACGTACCACTCACTATCACTGCTTCATTACGAATAGAATCTTTCGTAGTCATCGTGACTACCAATCCAGAACCAAGTCACGGTATCCCCATCCATGAGGCCCAAAGCTCTATAACTGCGAGTAATCCGAACTGACCAAATACCCTCTTTATTAATGCACTTGAAATGCAATGACGGATGGAAGGGATTGTCTGCCCACAACCGATAAGCCTTTCGTGCTGATTGGCGGATATCAGGCCCTAATTGCCGATATGAAGCCCAAAATGAGGGCAACGTTGCGGACTCATAGCTGGTCATAATTCATTGGAATCGCTTGCCCTGCGGCAATTTCTTGCTTGGCTTTTCGGGCTGCTGCCACCAGGCTGGATTGCGATCGCTCAAATGCTTCGTCCCACTGATTTTCATCTTCTAAATCAGCAATAAACTCACGGATATGCTCGACTAATCGTTCCTGCATATTATCAGGCAATGATTCCACCATCTTGATAATTGTGGCTAATGTAGCAGTGGTCATAGGTGAAGTCCTACTAAGCGATAGTGCCGATAACTGGAATGACAGTCTGAACAGTAGCTCAATTGTATCAAGTGTTGAGGCGTTTGGAGCAAGCATGAGGGCGATAGTCCTTGTGGTGCGGGGTTGGGGGTTGGCTTGCCTATACGGAGCACGTATCGCCTCTCTGCCAGAGAAATATCATTGAGAGCATCAGGGTTCGTTTTCTAACTGAACATTTTTGTACAAATGCTCGATAGGAAACTCAATTTCAAGACTGGCAATAGAAACGCGATCGCCTGCTTTATAAGGAAAGTACAACCCCATGTTCCCTTCCCCTCGTCGATAACATTCCACCTGCATTCGCTCAGTGCTAATCAAAACGTATTCTGCCAGGGTTGGCAATTGAATATAGTCTTGAAACTTATCCTCTCGATCGACTGTTTTGGTGCTGGGCGATAGCACTTCTACGATCAACTTTGGATAACGATACAGGGTCGGTTCGTTTTGATCCCGTTCGTCACAACTGACAATCAAATCTGGGTAACGATAGGACAACCCTTTGCCTAGCTCGACTTTCACATCTGAAACATTGATCTCACAGCCCTCTGCATCCACTCGTTCCACCAGGATACTGTAGAGGTTGAGCGCCAACCGATTGTGCCCTTTGGTTCCCCCTGTCATCGCCAAAACTTGACCCTCGCAATATTCATAGCGAAGTGCCTGGTGGGACTCCCACTCTAAATAGTCTTGGGCGGTCATGCTTAAAGGTTGCGGGGCACCAAACATAGGCAAGATATCAACTTTAGGTCTCTTCTGATTATATCGGTAGGGTTTGGTCAAACAGGGTGGCTCTGATGTGAGTGATTGCTGTGAGTATCCAGCACCCGCCAATGGTTGATGAAACCCGCTATTTTTATAATGTTGCTATTTCTGGAAAACCATGACCGACGACTACATTTTGATAGTGACCGACGACAACTTTGACCTGCAAGGGGATACGTCCACCAGCATGCCCAAGGGCTGGGGCGATGAAGTCAAGAAAAAAGTCGGTAATATTGCCCGTGTTCCGGCGGATTTGTTGGAAGATAATATGAATCGGTTTCTCCGATTTGTGGGTCGCTTGTTCAAGCAGGTGGATGAGCAGATCGGCACCGATTCGGATATGAGGCTGGATGAGGTGGAATTGACCCTGGAAATTAGCGGCCAGGGAGAAATCAAACTGGTGGCTGGCGCAGAGGCCAAAAGCGCGATTACACTAAAGTTTAAGCGGGTAGAAAAATAACCCCACCAAAATCCAAAATCGCAAATCCAAAATTGTTACGGCTCCCATGATCACAGTTGAATGGCTAATAACTGGGCGATCGCCATCGGCATCAACACCTACGAACACTTACCCCAGACAGCAAACCTGAGCTATGCTGCCAAGGATGCGGTGCTGCTCCGGGATTTTCTGGCCCAAACCGCTGGCTTTCCGGCGGGACAGATTTTGCTGTGTACCGACGACTCGGCTCCCGTGGGCAATCTGTCCACCCGCCCGACCCGCTCTAACTTGCGAAAGCTGCTGCGGGAAGAACTGCCACGGGCTAAAGGCGCGGATAACCTCTGCTTTTACTTTTCCGGGCATGGCATGGCAGGAACCCAAGGGGATTACTTTCTTCCGGCAGATGGCAATCCCAACGATTTACATGACACGGCAGTAGCGGTGCAGTTTGTTACCGAATGCTTGCGAAAATGTCAGGCCAAGAATGTGGTGCTGATTTTGGATATGTGCCGCAATGAGGGCCGGGATGAAAATGCGAAAGCGATCGGCAACACCGTGGGGCAACAAATTATCGCCATTGCCAAGCAGCAGGGCCTCGTTACCATGTTTTCCTGTGAACGGGGTCAGCGATCCTATGAAATTCCAGCCCTGGGTTATGGAGCGTTCACTTACAGTTTGGTGAATGGGCTGAAACAACACAACGTGTTGCGCCAGCTTGAACAATATTTGTTTCAGACCGTGGGCAATTTGCGACGGGATCATGGCTGTGAGGTGCCGCTACCCAAGCTAATTGCCGAACCACCTGCTAAGTACGATTTACCCCTACTAATGGGCTACGTAGCTCAGGATCGGGTGGATGTAGCGCAATTAACCCAGCAAGCCATTACGGCTGAATTGCATGAGGAGTTTGAAACGGCACGGCAGCTGTGGCGACAGGTGATCAAACATGGCTCTGATGCTGATGAACATAACGCATGGCAAGCTCTCGATCGCATCCGAGCCAAAGAGTTGCGATATTCCAGAATTGTTGTGCCTAATCCACCTCAGCCGCCGCCCCAGTCTGCACCAAGTCCCACGGCATCCGTAGCGCAACCGGACGTTAAGGCCGCTACTCCAGCCCAGCCGACGGTGCAGCCGACTCCGCCACCAGAGAAACCGCTACCGGAACGCTATCGGGCACTGGAAACGTACCTGAAAAATGGCGAGTGGAAAAAGGCCGACAACGAGACCTACCGCCTGATGATTACCAAGGTGGGCAAAAAAGAAGGAAACTGGTTTACCAAAGATGAACTGCTGAAGTTTGATTGCGAGGAACTACTGACCATTGATGCCCTGTGGGTTAAATACAGCAACGGTAAGTTTGGCTTCTCGGTACAAAAAGAATTGTACGTGGAATGCGGTGGCATCCTGGATGGGCAGTATCATGGAGAGGCTTGGGACCAGTTCTGTCACAAAAATGACTGGAAAGAGAATGGAGAATATGTGAGTATAAAATTTGACATAGAATCTCCCAAAGCTCATCTCCCAAGGTGGGGGTTTGGTGGTTGTCGGGGAGGGGGGTCTCTTCTCTTTGCGTTCTCGTCTCTTGCTTCCAGACTGGTAAAGTGTAAGGTAGCCGATTTTTGATTTTAGAGTTTGGATTTTGGGCTTCCGTATAAGATTTAGTGAAACAATTGATAGCCCCTAATCTCTACATAGCATCTGTGATCCAGCATATTTTTCTATTTTTGATGGAACGATTGAACGACCAGGCAAAGGCTGTCCTTGAGACTCTCGTTAGCATCCCATTTGAAGACTGTATGTTGCTCTCAAAGGATCTGCGATCCATCACGGTTAAAGCCAGTCTATACGCTGTTCGTCATCGCACTCAGGGTTTGCTGTACATTGGCAAAACACGATACACCAGAGAGAGATTCCGCGATGGTCATAAAGCTTTGATGTGGGCTTGGTTGGATTTGTACAGCCCCAATGATGTGGCACTGGCCATCTATCCGCTCGATTTTGTCGAAGTGAAAACGCTATCATCTCAACTAGAGGCCATTATCATAGCTGCAACCCAACCACCGTATAACGTTCGATATCCAGCGAGGGACTGATCGATGCAAACAATCCAGCCATCCCAAGACACAGGCGAACACCTTAGCCCAGTTGCGGCCAAAATGTTCCTTGCTGCTTTACCTGAACGAATTCAGGCGGCATTGTTGGCTTACGCGAAGGAAGCTGATTATCCCTTGGAATTGGTGGTTGAAATGGCCATTGCTAGTTTCCTCGATCACGAAGCGCTTACGTTTGAAGACTGCAAACCTGAGTGGGAGTAAATGGCGTTGCTCCATTGTGTCGTGATTTGAGAGGCGATCGCTCTCCTCGAATAGGTTGAGGCATGGAATCTAACCTTTGAACCTTAATCAGCCATTAGTTCTGTAAATAGGAAAAGTTTATCCCGTAGCTATTAATATCACGCATCGTGAAAGTACTGAACCCCGGCATCTGAGATACCGGGGTTCTAGCACGATCGAATCACTGCATCACTGGCGATCGAGTTTGATAATCTCGGTCAGGATGCTTTCCACCCCGCCGTTGACGTTGATTCGGTCAATCTTTTCCGCGATCCGCTCCAGCACCTCCAGTTCCTTCAACCGCAGGGCAACGGGGTTGTTTTCCATCACCTTGGCGGTGTTCAGCATACTGCGAGTGGCTGAGGTTTCCTCCCGACGACGGATAACGTTGGCTTGGGCGGATTTCTCCGCTTCCACCACTTGGCACAGAATCGTCTTGATCTCACCGGGGAGAATGATGTCTTTCACCCCGACGGACTCGACTTCGATGCCGTAGGCCGCTGTCTTGCTGAGGATGTGATCGGCGACGCTGCTGTCAATGGCGGTCTTGTCATCCAACAGGGCATCCAAGGTGCGGGTGCCCACAGCGCCGCGCAGAGCGAACTGGAGTTCCTTGTACAGAAAACCGTTGATGTCCGCCAATTGGGTCTTGGCCTGCACCGGGTCGGTGATGCGAAATCCTGCCGTCAGGTTGAGGCGCAGGGGCACCTTATCCTGGGTGAGAATTTCTTGACCCGATACCTCCAGGGTTTGCAGTCGCAAATCCACGATGGCGGTGGCAAACATCCGCCCAGTTTTCCACCAAGCATGATGACCGGGGGGCAGCAGTTCCGCCTGCAATTCACCGTTGATGTAGAGCAAGCCAACGTGTTGGTTGCCCACGGTGGTGATAAACAGATGGGGGTTGGCAATTTTCGCCACGTCCATCGCCCCTGACACCAACTCCGCCATCAGCCGTTGCGACAATTTGGCTTCGTTGCTGATGTCAATGACTTCAACTGTTACCCCTTTCCAGAACAGCTTGCGACTGGTGGGGGGCAGCACGGCGATGACTTTGCCCTTGTGACGGGCGATCGCCACCTCTTGCGCTCCCAAGGCCACCACTTCACAGTAAGTCGCCACGAATTCAGGATGTTGCTCCGTCAAAACATCTTCAAATTGGAACACCGGATCGGGCTTAGTGCGGTCAAACAGGTAGACCCGCACCAGTTGGTTGAAGGTCCAAAAGCCGTAAGTACCAGGTTCCAGGGGCCGGATAAAGTTGTCATCCACATACAACATCCCGATTTTGGATTCCGCCACCGGATCAATGCGAACTCCACTTAACTGATTTTGTGCCCACGCATTGGTTAACGGTTGGATAAATTCAGCGGGAATTTCTGCGCCATCGTCTAAGTTGAACAGATGGGCTTCCACCTCGATAAATCCGCGCCAAAACAGTTGCAGTTGGTTAGGTCCAATACTCACCCATTGCTGACCCATCCGCACCAAAGCCGCTTGGTTAAAGGAGGTCCGCACCACAACAAACTGTTCGCTCAAGGCATCGCCGTGGAGTTGCAGCAGTAACTCAGTGTTGGCAATTTCCACTTGCGGTTTGTTCAAATCGTAAACGGAGACGTTCCAGTGCCAGCCCATGCGGTGATGGGTTCCGGGCAGCAATACGCCTTGGAAGTGACTGCGGTAGAACAGCAATCCCCGTTCGTTAGGTTTGATGTAAAAGGTTTTGAGTAATCCGAACATGGTGCGTCCTCCTTGAAGCCAATGGGATTTTGGATTTTGGATTTTAGATTTTGGATTTTGGCTTCGGAATATGGAAAATTGAAAGTGGGTGCTCTGCGGCTGGGGGTGTCCACAGGGTTTGTGCGGGCGATCGCCATGACCGGGTTGGATTAAGCGTTGGCAACCATTCCCGCCTCCCATCTTCCGAGGAATCAGGGGCGACGGTGGTGGACTGCCGAGCCGATGCATTGTTCCATCTACCTTGTCGCTTTTGAACAGCCGAAGGCGATGGCGCAAGGCCACCCCAAAGGAAGATCGCCAGGTTACGGTAGCAGAAGAATACACTCGAATCCCGATCAGAGGACAACGGCTCAGGCCATTCCCTGTTGCTGTTTCAGGGTTCAATAATGATAGCGTTCCCTGTTTCCAGACATTACCATCACCATTTCCCCCCAATTCAGCCGGATACCCTCAGTGCAGAGCAGAAGCGCGGAGTCGAACCGCAGAGCTTTTGGCTCTTTACCAATGACTCGTTAAATGCGAGTTGTTCTATTAGCCCAGAACGTAGGCAAACTTGTCCCAAACAAGTCGTCCGGTTATCCTCGGACTGCGGATGTGGTTAAACGTGCAGGACTCGAACCTGCTACCGTCAGATTTACCGTCTGATGTTCTACCAATGAACTAACGTTTAGGTTGGCACACGATATGGGAGTCGTTCGCGCTAGCGTTGCCGCTAGGCAATACCCATACATTCCGGATTATCAGTCCAGCGCCTTTTCCATTTGGCTAATCGCGTAACAAGGCTAGATGCGCGATCGGTGGTACACACCCGGACAATTTTCAGCCCCAGTGCGCCAGTCAGGACTCGGAGCCTGAACCGCTACGTCTTGCAACATCATGCGACCTTGTATTACATATACTACACTTGTGTTTCAAGGGTGTCAAGGGGCGATCGCTTCTGGCTTTGTAGAAAAAGCGATCGCCCCCTCCCCTCCTCATTCTTCCCTTCTCGCTCCTCGTTCCTTAATTACCTCCTCACCTTCTTGGTCAACACCGCTACCACTTCATTGGGCTGACCCGTCGGCACCAACTTACTCCAATCATTCGGCTCCGCATAATTGAGTCGATACAATAGTTTGATGGTATTCTGCACGGCGATCGCGCTCCCGAATACCATGTGCCGCACCGATTCGTACTGGGGCACTGGCACAGATGACGAACTGGCCGACACAGTGGCAACAGAAACAGGGGACGCATTTACGCCCGAATCGTCAGGTTGAAACATGATTGTTTTGTTCTGGTTCCCAGAATACGAATTGAACAAGGAAACCAGAACCCAATACACCTCAGCCACCCCACAACAGTAGCGAAAGTCGGGGTGACTAAGGCATAATCATGCCTAGCCTCCAGACTGGTTGCGTCAGTTTGGGGGTTAGCTATCGGT
>JAYKIC010000536.1:0-3243 GCA_035284985.1 Leptolyngbyaceae cyanobacterium | reverse complement strand
CAGTGTGGGGTTGATTGACGAAACCGAACCGCTGTTTGCGGAGGCAGCCCGACAGATGACGGTGACGGGGGATTGGATTACCCCCTATTTCAACGGCGAAACTCGGTTTGATAAGCCACCGCTGATTTACTGGTTGATGGCGATCGCCTACCAAATCATCGGCGTAAATCCATGGGCGGCACGGCTACCATCGGCACTGGCGGCGATCGCCCTCACCGCAGCCGGATTTTATCTGCTATATCGGTTTTCGGGCGGAAACGTCCGAAAACAGCCCTGGGCAAACGGGTTGGTCGCGGTAATTGGGTCGGGGGCGATCGCCCTCAATATTCAGACCATTGTATGGGCGCGATCGGGAGTATCGGATATGCTGCTGAGTGCCTGCATGGGCATTGCCCTATTTTCATTTTTCGCAGGCTATGTCCAGCCCCCCCAGTCGGAACAACAACGCTTAGGCTACCTAGGGTTTTACGTGTTCTCAGCCTTAGCAGTCTTAACCAAAGGTCCGGTGGGCCTTGTGATTCCGGGAAGCATTGTTGTGGCCTTTCTCGCATACGTGGGCCAGTTGGCCGTCATCCGTCAAGAAATGCGTCCGTTGTGGGGTAGCGTGATTTTTGCGGCGATGATCCTACCTTGGTATATGTTGGTCACACTGGTCAATGGTCGAGCTTTTATCGACAATTTTTTTGGCTATCACAACGTGGAACGGTTTACCAGTGTGGTTAATAATCATTCCGCCCCTTGGTATTTCTATTTTTTGGTGGTGGTGGTGGGATTTATTCCCTGGTCAGTTTATTTGCCGATGGCGATCGCCCACACCCAATTCTGGCGACGACGGTACTGGCAAGGACAACCTCGTCAGACCCATTTGGGCCTATTTGCCATGACTTGGTTTCTGGTAATTTTCAGCTTTTTCACCATTGCCATTACCAAACTGCCCAGCTACACCCTACCTCTGCTGCCTGCGGCCAGTGTCCTGGTCGCCCTCCTGTGGCAACAACAAAACGTGAGGCCAGAACGGTCCCCAGGCATGATGGTAAGCCATGGGGCTAACCTCCTCTTCCTGGGCATCCTAGCGTGGGCCGTCTTCAATAGTGGTCAATGGTTGGGGGATGATCCGGTGATGCCGGAGTTGCCCCGGCTCGTACAAGAGGCCCAGATATTAATCATGGGGGGGATGGTGTGGTCCTTGGGGGCGATCGCCACCGCCATCCTCATCGCCATTCGCCGCACCCGTTGGATCTGGGCCAGCAACCTCATCGCCTTTGTCACCTTTTTCCTACTCACCGTTATCCCAGCCCTCCCCTTAATGGATAGTCAGCGGCAACTGCCCCTACGTCAGATTGCCAGTGAAATTGTGGAAACGGCTGACCCTAGCGCCGAAATTATCATGGTGGGCTTCAAAAAACCGACGTTGGTGTTCTACACACAGCGGTCGGTCACGTATATTTATGGAGTCGATGAAGCGATCGCCCACCTCCGCAATCAAGGTACCCTTCGCAACGTGGAAGCCAAGCATCCAGCATCCTCCCAGGATGCCTTTATCGTGGGTACTGTCACCGAATTAGCCACCCTTTCACTTCCGCCACAAAAATATGAAGTGGTCACGGAAATGGGGGTTTATCAACTGTTGCGACTACAACTCCAGAAAAATCGGTGATTGTAAACATCCGTTGCTCAGATTGATAGTCCCAATCCAAAACTGTTTCCATGGAAGGCGAACATTTGAAGGTGTAGTATGGACCTCTGGCTCTGGTTAAACATGAGGCAGCGCCTCTAGTGAGGATTCCCAGCGAGACGCTGGGAACCAGTAAACATATGTGTATCTTAAACGGAGAGCGATCGCCCCCACCAACTTTCTACCATGTCTGGGCACGGCAAGTGGCAAGAATCTGCTGATCCGCATCGCTCAAATCGGCAATGGGATAGAACCCATCGGGGTGCTGGGTCGTCACCGCAGGGGTCTGGGTCGAAGCAATGGCCTCACCATCCACTAACGGCACCCCATAGGCAAATAACGTTTGCTCATAGCTATCCCGAATCGTCAGTGCCAGTTCATCCCCTTGAAACGAGCCGCGAAAGCAATCAAAGGAGGAATAGGGCATATAAAAAGCACCCACCACGTTTTGACCATTGACATCAAACACCATGTACGCCGAGCCGATGGTGTCCGCCAGGGGCGATTCACCGTATAGGTAAGTACCGTCCGGCAACGGTTGGAGAGCAGGAGATTCGGCGGTGGTAAGGGTTGGGGTGGATGGGGTAGCCTCTAGGGTGGCGGTGTTAGCAACCGGGAATGGTTGACTCACCTGGGAGGATGGATTAGGGGAGGGGAGGGCGATCGCCCCAGTCCCTCCCAACCCCTCAACCGCCAACAATCCCACCAGCCCACAGCCCACAACACGACTGGCAGTAAGAATTCTAGTCCATGACAAATGGCTGGGGGGCAAAATTTTCGCAACTGTGGCCGTTGCTGTGGCCGTTACAGCCTGCATCCATAATGGTGTCGTTGATTTTAGCATCACCCCATCTCCCTGTTTCACTGATAATCTGGCTAATCCCCAATCGAGAGCAATCTACTGCGAGAGCAATCTACTGAGTGCCCATCTTCGTCATCAAACTGAACCCTAATCGCGCTCTTGCCATCGACTTCCCGTATCCGTAAGGCCACTAATCACTACACCCCGTTTAGGTGGTATTCCAGAGCCAGATGCAGGAATTTGCTTAAAGGAACGGTCAACCACCACCGAACAAGGGGAATCGGGCCAGAAAAATCGAGTCGGGGAACATCACATCTGGTTGTTTCCACCTTACTGGCAAAAGCAGAGCCTTGATGTGGACACTTGGGACAGTCCTATAACTGGTTATTTGGCTTGGGTTTAGGCGTTTTTAGGCGTTGTCTACAGATTACCCGTACCCTTGAACCATCCGCTTGGACAGGGCTGAGGAATGGCTGAGAATGAAGAAATTGCCCCAAAGTCAGGGTGGTCATAGGGTCTCCGCCACATCTCCACACCGCTATGCCTGTAAAATATGGACAGCCTGAGCTGAATCGGGACGAGTTAATTAAGCCTTCCAGAACACCGTAGTATTTCCAGATATTCCCAATCATCTATTTCCAAATCATCTATGCCAAGGCGATCGCCATCCACCTACACCCTCCAGGGCTACACCGTGCGGGAAAGTACACGGGCCAAGCACGTCTCCATCAAGGTGTCTAGAACGGCGGAGGTGGAAATTGTGGTG
>JAYKIC010000535.1:0-6214 GCA_035284985.1 Leptolyngbyaceae cyanobacterium | reverse complement strand
CCGCTAGACCTCTGGCGCGCCCTCAGCGTCAATCCGGCAGCATGTTTGGCCCAACGTCCACCTGCCCTATCTTCAGAATTTGTCATCTTTGATCCAACTCAGGAGTGGACGGTGACTCCTGAAAATTTGTGGTCGCGATCGCACAATTTTCCCAATCTCCCCCAAGCCCTACGTGGTCAAGTCCTGTATGCCCACGCGGCCACCCCCTGACCAGAAATGCCTCATGACGGTGGAGCGATCGCCATCTGACCCAACCGTTTCAGCACTTGCAAGACGGTATACAACTCATTGCCTTGGTTCAGTAAGGAAAACAGATTGGAACGACCATAGTATACGCCATCTTCCCTATGTCGCACTTTCAGAAACAAACATTCGCTGCCATTGAGCACGATCCCAAAAGCTGGGATCGTGGAATTGGGTGCCGCCAACAGATAGGCGAGAGTTTGCGGGATTGCCTTGGTAATGGACAGTTCAGAGTTTTTCGCTTCAATCACCGTGACCCAAAGCTGATGCTGGAGAATTAGCACGTCAATGGAACCCTGAATGATCTCCCCTTCATCATGTGCTGAGATCTGAATTGAGGTTTCGCCCTCTACCCGGAACGGCGGCGCATAAAACCCCGCCAAATCCAACAACGGTGAAAGCACTACCATTTTGACGATGCTTTCCATCACGGGATATTCCAAAAGATACAAATAGTTGTACTTGACTCGATCTAACGCTTGCCGTTCAGCCTCGTTGATCGGGGGCAAGGATTCCTGCCATTCTGGAAAAAAGGTCTCATCCTCGCTGTATCGAAGGTTGAACTGCTCCTTTAAATCCGCCAGCTTGATTTTTCGGGCGGCAATGGTTTGGGTCATAGCGATCGCTCCATCGCGCTAGTCTTCCATTTCCGCCTGTTGGGCTTCCATGGCTTGAATCGCCAACAACAATTCCTCTTCCTGCTCCTCAAACGCTTCCTCTTCAATTTCCCCCATATCAAAGGCTAATTGCAGCGCTAGCAGACGTTTGTGCAGGTTCTCAGTGTCATCCAACTCGGCATTGGCCCGTTCTAGAATCTGGTTGCCCAGCCATGCAATGCCGTTGACAGGAGCGGTGATGGGGGCGAGCAAGAGGTCGATGATCATGGTTTTGTTGGAGAATGGGCGGGTTGGGTCGTTATCGAGTTAAAACGTTGAGGAGTTGTGGATTTTGAGTTTTAAGTTTTTTCCTCGTTCCTCGTTCTTCGTTCTTCGTTCTTCGTTCTTCGTTCTTCGTTCCTCGTTCTTCGTTCTTCGTTCTTAACTTTTAGTTTCGATCGATTTGGGCGAAATTGAAGGGGGCGGTGAAGTTGTTGTAACGAATGCGGAGGCGTTGGTTGAATTGCTGATCTAGGGTTTCGACGCGATCGCCAAACATCGGCTCCACATCCCAAGGAATCAGATAAGCCGTATTATAAATCATGGTTTCTTGCAGGGGATCATTTTCGACGATTTCGACCGCGAGGGAATTGAGCGTCTCATGAAACATATTGACAATTGCGGCTTTGCGGTTATCCATAGCTTGCTCAATTTGCTGACCAATGGAAACCACTTCTTCCATGCTGAGTTGCCGTCCTTCGAGGCGATCGCGCTCTGCCCGTAGCCCATCATTTTCCTGCATCAACAATTCCAACTCGGCCTTAGCATCCCACAATACTTTGACACTGACTTCCCGGTATCCGTCTAGTTTGGTGAACAAATGCCGTAGATTCTCACCATAGGGTTCAATCAACTGCTCCCGGACCCGCTCCCAAGTGTCGATGACCAAGCCAAATTGTAGCGGGAGTAAATTACGATAGCCTGCTTCCATCAAGGCTTCCAGCACTTGCTCATGGCCCAGTAAATTGCGGCGACTGGCGAAGTATTTCTCTTGTTGGGCAGCGGAATAGAGAAAAATAAAGTTATCGACCTCATGGCTGTGAACAGGCTGTTTGTCTAATCCGGTGAGATCAATCCCATCGGTTAAGGGAGTGGGCAGAATACCGTAGAGGTAGAGGCTTTGGTCAGTAGTGGTCATAGATGGGTGAGTAGTGGGTAGGTGGGTGGGTGAGTAGTGGGTGGGTGGGTAGTGGGTTGTTAGGATGAGGATGAAGGATTGGACAGGGGTGGATCGGCTGGGAATAAGGCAGGTTGTAGAAGTTCAGAATGTAAGGATTTTTGGGGGGGGACTTGGGATGGTGCTGGTGCGGCGTTACCCGAAAGACAAAGCGTCTCAGAAGTAAGGACTAGTTGCAATTTGGCGTGAATCAGGTTGAGTTGGGCTAGACCCAGTTCCACTTGAGCTTCCAGCACAATTCCTTTGTTGAGGAGGCGATCGAGCAATTCTAGAATAGAAGGATGATCCGTGGGTTGGCCAGGGTAGTAGGCGCCATCCTTCGGCATCAGGGTACCGATATCACCGAGGTCAATGTTGAGGTCAGCAGGGTCGATTTCAAAGATTTCGCAGAGATGAACGACTTGTTCTTCTAGCTTTTGCAAACTTTCGGCGGCTCGTTCCAAATCGTCGTCGCTGAGTTGGTTGGCATCCATGCGCCGGATGATTTGGGCTTCCATCAACTGTCGCAGGAGTTCCACAACCGTGAGTAAGAGAGGGGCCAACCCTGCATCGGAACCAGATGATTTAGGCTGAGGCACAAGGGGCGCGGCGGAAGCATTTAGGGCGGTAGACATATTTGATTGCAGCAAAGGTCACGGGGCAAAGGTTGCTGAAGAAGTATTATTTCTTCATTTCCTTGTTCCCAGCGTCTTGCTGGGAAGGCCGATGGAGATTTCGCCTCATTGGCACGGGAGCCAGAGGCTTTCGGGTAGGCTCCTAGCCAGAAGCTAGGAACCAAGAAGGGTTCGAGGGAACTGTTAGCAATCGGAAGAGGTGGGTTGATGATTGGTAGAGGACTGACGCACCTCTCGCAGAAATTGCTTTTGATAGTTGAGGAAACTAGTGTGCCATTCCTGGAAACGGCGATCGCCATCCCGCACCAGCATTTGGCGGTAGTGTTCCGAGTCGATATACTGAGCTTGTTTTTTAGCCATGATTACGTCCTCTGGGTAACGGTTGGTCTGTACAGATGAAGATGTACTGAAGGCAACAGGCTCAAGCACATTTACTGAGTTGAATCCCTCCAGTAAGCTCTCCTAAGCCATCTCAGAAATTTTGCCATCGACGGTCGTGCCACTGTTGATTAAGCCAGAGTCGGCGGGACTCTTGACTTTCGATCTGACAAATCCCGTCATAGATGCGGCGGGAATCGACAGCACGGTAGTGCAATGTTTGATAATGCGATCGCCCCAATGTAGCCAGGGATTGTAACCCTGGAATAGTGCGGCTAGTCGCAATTTGCTTCATCGTTTTAATCTGAATCATCGCCCGCTCCTTCTGGCAAAATTCATGTTAGGGGTTAACCTAGCACATCTATCATTTCTATTCTGATGCAACCGTCTCACTAACTTCATCTGTAGAACTTCGGAGGGCGCGGAGTTCTTTTTCCAACCCTTCAATGCGGGATTGGAGTTGTTCGTTGGATGCCCGTAAGGATTGGGCCTGACTACTGAGATAGGGATCGCCTTCCCACCAATTCACCCCAATTTCACGGGCCTTATCCACCGATGAAATCAAGAGACGAATGCGGATGGAGAGCAATTCGGTGGAGCCAACACTCACGGAGATGTCCCCCGCAATCACCACACCTTTATCCAAGACTCGCTCTAACACATCGGCTAAGGATGACCCTTGGGTGGCACTGATGAAACTGCGGTTGGGGGAGGAACGGGCGGGGGAGGTCACGGTCATGATGCATTACCTTTGGGGTTGGGTTGAACAGAGGGAATGGGCAATTGTAACGAGGTCAATAGCCCTTTTTCATGGAGCGATCGCAATGCATTCACGGTTTGAAAGCGATCGATGCCCAAAGCCGCTTCGATTTGCGAGGGCCGAATATCGCGGGAATGCTTCAAGTAATAATACACTTCCCGCTCGTAAGGAACGCCATCCGGGGCATGGGCTAGGGAATTGGCCTGAACATCTTTCTGTGTATGGGATTGGGGCTGAGGGCTAATGGAGTCTGATTCGGTTTGAGTGTCCTCATTCAACTGCAATGGCATTAATTCCTCTATGCCGTTGGCAACCGCACTGGGCTTAAAGGTCACAGTGGTCAATCCCAAAGGATTTAATTCAGCCGTGGCTGTATGCCCTTGCACGACAGCAAGATCTAAGGACTCGATGGCCACGGGTGCAGTGGCAACCGCAGGTGAACCCTGGGAGCCATTCGCCATTGCTTCCATACTAGCGTTATCAGCCGACATCCCATAGCGATCGCTAACAGGATGTAATGGATCTGAACGGTCGTTACCCTCCCAACCAGCACCCAGCGGTCCGTCATCCGGAGTGCGATTAGCCTCTACATCAGGCACATCCCCATCCGGGCTAGATGGGGGTAATGGGGCTAGCCAGCCTTCTGCCATTGCCGGGTCAGTGACCCCCTCTGCTTGATGACCTGCTGGGTGCGAATTAATGTGAGTATTAAATAAGCGCCAAAGCACTTGACTCGATTCCCCCAGAGGAATATTAGAACGGGATAGCAGGACATCCTGGCAGATATCACGAAATTCCGCACTCTCTGGAACTACCTGAATCCCATGATCATGACAGATTTTGGCAATTATCAGGCAGGAACGAAGACCAGAGGAATCCTTGGCATGGGTGGCTAGGCGAAATTCCTTGACCAACAAAATGATAAACCCAGCACTGATGCGATCGATTTTGGTTTTCTGGGTGACGATTTCCTGCTGGGTGAGTTCGTCCGGTTCCGGCATGTTAATGGTAATCAGTCGATCCATCAAGGCATCCTGAGTACCGTGAACTCCACAATATTCAGTGGGATTGGAAGTAAAAATCACCCGAAAATTAGGATGGACGCGGACATATTCGGCGCGGGTTTTATGGGGGGGCAGGGTCAGCAACTTTTCCTCTAATGCTGACAACAACACGTTGTTGGTTTCGGGTCGGGAACGGTTAAATTCGTCGTAAATCAACGTAAATCCCTCCCGACAGGCAAGGGTAAGACGAGAATCAACCCAATTCTGGCGGACCTCATCTTCCATTTTGACCACGCTGTGGATAAAATTGTCCACTACCTTTTTACGGGTAAATCCTGTCTGATTGCCCACCAAATCAGAAGTTTTGGACTCATCATCGCCAAACAGCATCATCATGGGCCGATTGAGGACATTGGCCAAATGGAGGGCAAGGGTCGTCTTTCCCGTCCCCGCTGGACCCCGAAGATGAACGGAATAGCCAGAGTGGAGGTAGCGGAGGGCACGTTGGGATACCCGCTCAATCGACGGGGTAGAAACAAATTGTTGGGGACGGGCTTGTAAAACTGTGGTCACTGGTGTTGTACCTCTCTGGTGTATGCTGCGCTGGTGTTACGCTTCTCTGGTGTTATATACGCGATCGCGCTGGGTAATTTTGCCTTGTTTAATCAAAACTCGAAGCGCATCCACCACCTGGAAGCGATTGAGGCCAAGGGCATTTTCAATTTCATCCAAACGCGCGCCCTGTGCTGTTTGGACAAATGAGTGGACCCGCTCATGGGCTGGGGCATCGGCTGACAAATGGGTATTAGTATCGACTGCCACTGGATTGGACAGGTCTGAAACCGCGACAGGAACTGGAGCCATCTCCGTCTCTACCTCAGCCTCCACCTCGACCTGTGCATCAGACTGTGCATCAGACGCATTATCATCAGACGCATCGTCAGACCACATAGCCATGGTGTCAAAGGTTAGGGAGGGGGTGGTGGTGGTAGCGGCTCTATCGGCCCTATTAGCTTGTCTACGGGAACGTAATGCCAAATCCGGATCTTCGGCTTGCGCTTCAGCAAAGTCCGTGTTTGCAGGGGTTATCATGGCAATCAAGACATCCGATGAGATGGGATCGACCGCAGTTGGGGCCAATTCATCCGATGGATTCTCGCTGGCCTGGGCATTGTCTGATGTCACCGCCGCTTGAGCGATCCCATCCTCCTCTGCGGCGACCTCCTCTGCGGTGGCGGCTTTCTCTGCCGCTAATCGTTGAGATTCAGCCTGGGCGGCGGCTAATTCTGCGGCAGCCTGTTCTTCCGCCGCTTGCTGTTCCGCCGCTAGTCGATCCGCTTCGGCTTTCACCGCTGCGAGTTGCTCCGCCGCTAGCCGATCGG
>JAYKIC010000534.1:0-5439 GCA_035284985.1 Leptolyngbyaceae cyanobacterium | reverse complement strand
AATAGCTCTGTTCGCAGGGCTGAATATTCTTCTAGCAGGGGATTGGAGAGTTTGATTTGGGCCTCGCCATCTGGCTTACCCAGGGAGTAGTGGATTAGTTCGGTCAAGCCTTCGGCCCGTAGGGCTGCCGTAATCCGTTGGGTCGCTGCGTAAGTGGTGGACAAGCGCCCCGCTGCCGATTTACCAGGAAGGGTATTGTCAAACTGGTCGTAACCGTAGAGTCGTGCTACTTCTTCAATCAGATCAATTTCCCGCTCTAAATCCCGATAGCGGTAGGGCGGTGCGGTCACAGTCCACACCAGTGGTTCGGCAGATTGTTGCTCCAAGGTACAACCTAGGGCTGTCAACACTTGTTTAATATCCGTTGGGGTGAGGTAGGTTCCATCGGCATTGGCGGATTTTAACGGTCCTAATACGGCATTCACCCGATCGAAGCGCAAATCTATCACCGGGCTGTAGGTTTGGGCATCTCGATGATCATCAACGGATTGAGTGGTGAGTGTTCCCCCAGCCAATTCAGTAATCAGTTGTAAGGCTCGACGACAGGCTAGTTCAAGTTCAGCATGATTCACGCCCCGTTCGTACCGGGTGGAGGCTTCCGTCCGCAAGCTTTGGCCCCGTGCCGATCGCCGAATAGCTACGGGGTCAAATAAAGCCGCCTCTAACATAATGTTTTGGGTGCCGTTATGGACTTCGGTGTCCTCCCCGCCCATCACTCCTGCCAAGGCAACGGGGTGATCGTTAGCTGTGATCACCAGGGATTGTTCGGTCAAGTTGCGGGGTTGGCTGTCTAAGGTGGTCAGGGTTTCACCGTCTTGGGCGAACCGGACCCCAAGGGTTAAGGTTTTACTTTGGGTGACAGATTGAAGGCGATCGCCATCAAAGGCATGAAGCGGTTGGCCCCATTCCAGCAACACATAATTGGTGATATCGACAATGTTATTAATGGGGCGGGTGCCAGCGGCTTCCAACCGTTGTTGGAGCCATTGGGGGGAGGGGGCGATCGCCACCTGCTCAATTACCGTACCGATATAGAGGGGACATGCTTTGGTTTCCCGCACCTGCACCGTTAGCGCCTCGCTTGTTCCCACCCCCAAATTATCCGGAATGGGGGGAAACTTCAGGGGATTTCCGGTCAGGGCCGCCACTTCCCGTGCCAACCCTACCATGCTCAGGGCATCAGCGCGGTTCGCCGTCGAAGTCACATCCAAAATCACATCCGTAAGACCCAAATAGGGACGGGCATCTTCCCCCGGCTTCAAATCCTCTGCTGCAAAAATGTGAATGCCTGCTGAATCTTTCGCTAAGCCCAGTTCAGCCAGGGAGCAAATCATCCCCGCTGAGGGCACGCCCCGAAGTTTGCGGGGCTTAATCGTCAAATCCACCATGGGGAGAAAGGTGCCCACTGTCGCCACCGCCACGTAGATATCAGCCCGGACGTTGCTGGCTCCGCACACAATCGTCGAAGGTTCCGCTGCGCCAATGTCCACCGTACAAACACTGAGCTTGTCTGCATCGGGATGGGGTTGGCGATCGCGCACATAACCTACCACGACCCCATCCGCCCAGGTCCGCCGATCCTCAATATCTTCCACCTCAAACCCAGCCATCGTTAGCATATCCGCCAACTCCTCTGGGGACATGGAAAAATCAACCAATTCCTGCAACCACTCTAGAGAAATACGCATACGCCCGCTTCAATCACCCGCACTGACTTCCATGTTTCGCCCCCCTATTCTACAGCGGCTTGTTCGGTTGCGATCGCTCCAGCCAGGGATGATCACAAAGCCCCCCATCATTCCCCTGCACCATGAAATTCCGGTAATTCCCCTAAGGACAAGGCCACTGCTATTGGGCTAGGCTGGTGGAGTAGGGTGGTTACTTAATTTCAGCCAACATGGCTTAAGGTTAAGCACTCTATTGATGACTAGGGGTGTTGCCACCCTCAACAAAAGAGCCATTATGTGCTTGACTAAGCTTGGACGCTGGATGGGTCGTAGTGTAGTGGCAGTTTTTGGGGCTAGGCGATCGCGAAGCTTTTATGGCTCGATGGATATCTAGTATAAAAGTGAAGCAGCCTTAAGTTTGTATTATTCTAAGTAATAGAAGGTACCCCACACTCGATCAATTAAGTGCCCCACGCTCAATTCTATAGATAGGCTTAAAGTGGCTTTACATAATCAGAGAAAGATTTTTAGTAAATCTTCAAAAAAAGATTGGCTCTGAATGGGTCACATCTGTAAAAGTTTGCCAAGATTAATAATAGGCCAGCCAATATCTGAAAAGCTGATTATTTCGCTAGGTCTTCTATAGAAAAGATGATGACTGGATCAGTATGCGGTCCCCTGGTTATCTTATTAATAGCTAGGTTCCATCAGGCCAGAACATTGAACAAGTGAGAGATTGGGAATGAGCTACTGCTTAAATCCAGATTGTGCCAACCCAGAAAACCCCAACAATGTGCAACAGTGCCAGAGTTGTGGGACTACTCTCTTATTGAATGCTAGATATCGAATTCAGCAGGAACTAGGACGGGGTGGGTTTGGAACCACATTTCTGGCAATTGATCAATCCTTACCCGGTCATCCAAGCTGTGTCATCAAGCAACTCCGGCCCACCCTTTCCTCTCCCCAAGCCATGAAAATGGCCCGCGATCTCTTCGCACGGGAAGCCCAAACCTTAGGTAAAATTGGCAACCATCCTCAGGTGCCTCAACTGCTCAACTTTTTTGAGGAAAGCAAAGAATTCTATCTCGTCCAAGAATATATTCAGGGTTTCAACCTACAACAAGAGGTAAAACGCTCTGGCCCCTTTAGCGAGGCCGGAGTCAAGCAATTCCTCAGTGAAATCCTGCCCATGATCGAGTATATTCACGCTCAGAAAGTGATTCACCGAGATATTAAACCTGCTAATCTAATTCGCCGGGAGCAGGATAAAAAGTTGGTGCTCATTGATTTTGGTGCCGTTAAAGATAAAGTTAACCCTGAGCGGGCTGGCGCATCAGAACAAACAGCCCTGACCCAGTATGCCATTGGAACCCCAGGGTATGCCCCTCCCGAACAAATGGCCATGCGTCCTACGTTTGCCAGTGACATCTATGCCCTTGGTGTCACCTGTCTCTTTTTGCTCACAGGGCAATCCCCCAAAGATATGGATTATGATCCCACGACTGGGGAACTGATGTGGCTAGAACAGGTTCACATTAGTGAGCATTTTTCCGACGTGTTGCAAAGTATGTTGGAGGTTTCAGTTCGGCATCGCTATCAATCGGCTACGGAAGTTCTGCGAGCGTTGGATATGGTGCCCTACATGGATAGTCTAGCGGAAGGGATGGTTTCCTCATTACCGACCCGATCCAAGAATGACCCCTCCCCCAGCCATGGTTCTAGTCAAGTTTCTGAACCAGAGAATACTCGGGTTCCCCCCTCCTCGCGGTTAGCGGCCCAAATTCGTGCCCGTAAAAATAAAAGCCAGAAAGGAGCAGAGATTACCGGGCCACAGTCACTGGGACGGCGTGGAGGCCAAACTGGCGGGCGTTCTGGTGGTTTGCAATCCCAGGGGGCAATTCGTCCATCGCGCGCTCTGCCTAAATCTGCGTCAATCCTCAAATCTTCATCTGGGTTAACTTCCGATAGCGTCTTGGCTGCTTATGCTAGGGGGCGACGTAACTTTTCATCTTGTGATTTGAGTGCATTCAATCTTCAGCAAGCTAGTTTAGAAGGGGCTAATTTTCATGAGGCCAACTTTCGTCAAGCCCGGTTAGCTAAGACGAATTTCCGTGAAGCGGATTTGGGCGGTGCCAATTTAAGTCAGGCGAGTTTAGCCAATGCTGTGCTTCGTGATGCTAATTTGGTGGGGGCTTTCTTGACGAATGCGGATTTAGCCAATGCGGATCTTAGGGGGGCTAACCTAAGTTATGCTCACTTAAGCAACGCTAATTTGCGAGGGGCCAATCTATGTGGAGCCGATTTAACTGGGGCTAAGGTTTCAGAGGAGCAGTTATCGATGGCCCGCACGAATTGGAAAACGGTTCATCCCACTAAAAAACGCGGTATATGGTAAATCGATGGTAAATTCCAAAGAGTCTAAATCGACCAAATTTAAGGCGCAACGGGCTAACCTGTCACTGGATCGATACGCCCGACTGCGGGCTGAGGCCAAAGCACCCTATCGCATCCTGCGTCAATTTGTTTATATTGCTTTTGCGGCTTCCGGTTTTATTGGTGCCCTCGTCTTTTTAGCAGAAGTGGTAACGGCCCATAATATGGCGAGTGCTGTTCCCAACTTAGCCTTACAGGTCGGGGTTTTGGCTTTAATGTTGTGGTTGCTGAAAATTGACCGTGCTGGTTAGGGACTGGCTTGAAAATAAAATACCAGCAGGGGGGCGGTACCGGGTACCCCCAACTCTTTTAACCTCTTTATTTTTCGTCCTTTATCTCACTTCATCCACTGAGTTCGTCGTAACCCCTTCTCGTTTCAGAAATAGGGTACATACTACAATCCCAACCATGGCCAACACTGCCATTAGGTAAAATACATAAGTATAAGTACCCAATAAATCTCGAATCTGACCGACCACTAGGGTGCCAATTAACGCCCCAACCCCATAAGCGGTAAAAATAATGCCGTAGTTTTGGGCATAGTGGTCTGGATTAAAGAAGTGTAATGTGATGGTTGGAGCCATCGCTAACCAGCCCCCCAGGCAAAACCAAAATAGGCTAAAAGCAATTAGATAAGAGGCTACTTGTCCGGCTTTAGCATTAGTCATTAAAATGCAGCCGATTAGGATTAATCCATAGGAAAAAATGGCAACATGTTGGGGCTTAAAGCGATCGCTCAACCAGCCAAATAATGGGCGACTGACTCCATTAAACAGGGCAAATAAAGATACACTACTAGCCGCCATTGTGGGACTAATTTCAATAATTTCCTCACCCACAGGACTGGAAATGCCAATGGCACTTAACCCCACTAATGTGGCGATCGCATAGCAAATCCACAGCCCATAAAATGACCGACTTTTGAATAAATTGGGCGGATAGGGGTGAGTAATGTTGTGTCGCAACCCGCCAACATCGTGTTGAGGATGCCAACCCTGGGGCGGGAGTTTCATGGCTAAGGAAAGTACCAAAATAATAGCAATGAAAGCAATGCCTAGAATCCGTAAAGTAGGACGCACCCCATAGGCGTTAATGAGTTGGTTAGTCAACGGGGCGGTGATAAATGGTGAAAGGCCAAAGCCAAGAACGACTAACCCCATTGCCAAACCTTTACGATCAGGAAACCAGCGGGAAGCTAGCACCATTGGGACACCATACACAATCCCAACCCCAACTCCAGCTATCATGCCATAGGTGAGGATGAGTCCACCGACCTGGTTGGTGAAACTTGCCAGGATATACCCCAAACCAATGACTACCCCACCAATTACTGTGGTAA
>JAYKIC010000533.1:0-3400 GCA_035284985.1 Leptolyngbyaceae cyanobacterium | reverse complement strand
CCAACATTCCGCCCCACAACCTGGGGGAACTGGTGGACGGAGTAGTCGCCTTGATTCAGAACCCTGACATTACCACGGCGGAACTGCGCCAGATTATTCCAGGACCAGATTTTCCGACAGGGGGACAAATCCTGGGTACACGGGGGATTCGGGATGCCTATGAAACCGGGCGCGGCTCCATCACCATGCGAGGCGTGGCTGCCATTGAAACCATCCAACATCGGGGGCGACCTGATCGGGAAGCCATTATTGTCACTGAGTTACCGTTCCAAACTAACAAAGCCGCGCTAATTGAAAAGATTGCGGATTTAGTGAACGATCGCAAGATTGATGGCATTGCGGATATTCGGGATGAGAGCGATCGCACCGGAATGCGAATTGTGATCGAACTCAAGCGGGATGCCTATGCCCAAGTGGTGTTGAATAATCTTTATAAGCAAACCCCGATTCAGAGCAACTTTGGCGTAAACATGCTCTCTCTGGTGAATGGGGAACCTCAGTTATTGGGGATCAAACAAATGCTGGAAGTTTTTGTGGACTTCCGCATCGAAACCATCACCCGCCGCACCCAATATCAACTTCGTAAAGCCGAAGAACGGGATCATCTGCTTCAAGGTTTGCTCGTGGCATTGGAAAGCCTGGATGCCGTGATCGCCATTATCCGGGGGGCTGCCGATACCGCAACCGCTAAACAGGAATTAATCGATCGCTTTAGTTTATCAGAAGTCCAAGCCGATGCCATCCTCCAAATGCAGTTGCGTCGTCTCACCGCCTTGGAATCGGAAAAAATTGAGCGGGAACACGACGAACTCCAGGATCGAATTGCGGACTTGCAGGATATTCTGGCGCGACGGGAGCGGATTCTGGACATCATCGAAACTGAGGCCCAATCCATCAAAGCGGCCCACGCTACCCCCCGACTGACCACCATTGAGCAGGGGTTGGGAGATCTAGACGATATCGATCTGATTGCCAATGATCAAGTGGTGGTGATGTTAACAGAGCAGGGCTATATCAAACGGATGCCCATCAGCACCTTTCAAGCCCAGAACCGTGCCACCCGTGGGAAGGCGGGAACCCGGATGAAGGAAGATGACGGGGTGGATCATTTTTTGGGCTGCTGCGACCACGATAGTGTCTTGTTTTTCAGCGAACGGGGAGTCGTATATAGTCTCAGAGTTTATCAGATTCCCACCGGATCACGGACCTCCCGTGGCACTCCCGTCGTGCAAATGCTGCCAATTCCCCAAGACGAGAAGATTACCTCCATTATTCCCGTATCAGAATTCACCGATGATGAATATTTGGTCATGCTCACCCGTGGCGGGTATGTCAAAAAGACCCAGCTTTCAGCGTTTAGCAATATTCGAGCCAATGGTCTGATTGCGATTTCTTTGAACGAGGGGGACGAATTGCGGTGGGTGCGACGGGCGCATTCGGAGGACAGCATCATTGTGGGATCACGGGCGGGGATGGCGATTCACTTTCGGGCCGATGATGAACAACTGCGTCCCCTGGGACGGGCAACCCGTGGGGTTCGAGCCATGTCCCTCAAGGGTAAAGACGAGCTGGTGGGCATGGATATTTTGCCAGGACAATTGGTGGAAGATTTAGTGGTCGCGGTGAATGCTGAAGAATCTGAAGAGGATGAGGCGATCGCCTCCCCTGACCTCAACACCAATGAAGATGGCACCGAGGTAACGGAGGATAGCAAACCCGATGGGCCTTGGGTTTTGGTCATCACCACCGCTGGATTGGGTAAGCGGGTTTCAGTTGGCCAATTCCGGCTACAGAAGCGAGCTGGCTTGGGTCTGCGTGCCATTAAGTTCCGTAAACCGGGGGATCAAATGGCGGCGCTGCGGATTGTACATCACAACGACGAGTTGATGTTAGTAACGAATCGGGGCATTATTATGCGTCAGGTGATTGATTCCATTTCCTGCCAGTCCCGTGCTGCCACTGGGGTACAGGTGCAGCGATTGGATGAGGATGATGCGATCGCCGCTGTAGCCTTAGTCCCCAATGTAGAGACCGTGGCCGAAGAACTAGCCGATGCCACTTCAGCCCCCCCATCAGAAGACAGTGAATTATCCGGGGAGAATGATGCCTTAACCGATGCCGCCGTTTCATCCCCAGATTTGCCCTCATCTGAGTCAACAGAACCTGATGGCGATGCGATGGAGGAGGAGGAGTCCTAGACCCACAATATTGCTATTGCTCCCGACTAACGTTACTCCGGTTTTAGCAGCGGGAATAATAAAATCAGATAGCAAAGTAGTTGTCAGTTTAAAATTCCTTGTTGACACCCGCTCTCCTCAGTAGTGGGTGTTTTTTTGATACATCACTGACTGATATGGGAATAATAAAAATAAGACTAAGAAATCAAGTCTTGTCCCAACGCTACCCAAGCTGTTTGTCAAAATAGCCTGGATCTAGAACAAGACGGTTTGTAGTGAATTGATGCAGGGAGTCTTCACAGTCGCCATGCCGAGGTGAACAACAAGCTCTAATCTAATGGCAAGGCCAATGGGGATACCCGCCACACCAAAGGAGGCCACAACTATGCCTGTTCTACTATCTGAATTTTGCTGTAATAACCACTACACCGTGGTTTTCGCCGAAAACGATACTATCGTTCTGGTCAATAAAGCGGGAGAGTCGATGCTATTTGTTCCTACACCTGCATATCGATTCCCCATGTTTTATGTACCCTTAGGGGGCCAACTCCGGGGCTATAGTTTAATGCAAAGAATGGTGGCCTGATGTCAGGCACCATGGGCATGGCAGCCGTTGTCCCCATCCGCCTAAGCAAGAGGGGGTTGCTGTGCCCCATTACTCACAATATTTATCCAGATATCAGGTCTCTGAGTCATGGTTTACTGCATTTCTTTTAGAATTCACAGACATTATAATCAAAGGATAAACGGATAAAATTGCCAACTCAACGGCCATATCCGTTGTCTTTGCCTGATTAAACTTGATGCAGTTCTGGATTTTTTAGGAAAACCATGAACACCATAACGCCTCATACACCAACGGTAAAAGTTTTGGGACGACCTGCAGAACAGGGTCGATGGTTGTTAATACCCTTGGGGATGATTATTCTACTCTGCTTAGGTAGCGTTTATTCCTGGAGTATTTTTAGAAGTCCTTTAGAAAATGAATTGGGAATTAGTGCCACTCAGAGCCTATTACCCTTCACCTTTGCGTTAGTTTTCTATGCGGCAACTATGCCAATTGCTGGTTTTTATATTGCTCGAATTGGTACCCGGCTTACCACAGTAATTGGTGGGGTAGTCATTGGTTTGGGGTATATCCTGGCAAGTTTCACCAACCAGGTCGGTGGACTCATCCTCACCTATGGCATGATAGCTGGAGTTGGGGTTGGGATTGTGTATGG
>JAYKIC010000532.1:0-3685 GCA_035284985.1 Leptolyngbyaceae cyanobacterium | reverse complement strand
GTCATGGCATTCTCTACGCCCGTCCCCGGCCCCGATTTGGTACCTATGCCCCCATTTTCACCGAAACGGGCATTGCCGCCTTTGGCCGGGATCATGAGTCTTCCCAACAGGTCTGGTCTTCTGAGGTGGGTTATCCTGGGGCGTTTGAGTACCGGGAATTTTACCGAGATTTGGGCTGGGATGCGGATTACGAATACATCAAGCCCTATATCATGCCAAATGGTCAGCGGAAGAATGTCGGCATCAAGTACCACAAAATTACGGGCAAGGGGCTGGGCCTCAGTGATAAGGAATTGTATGATCCCTATTGGGCGAGGGAAAAAGCGGCGGAACATGCAGCCAATTTCATGTTCAATCGAGACAAGCAAATCGGCCATCTATACGGAATTATGCAGCGCAAACCGATTGTGGTGTCCCCCTATGATGCGGAGTTATTTGGTCATTGGTGGTATGAAGGGCCATGGTTCATTGATTACTGGTGCCGTAAGTCTTGGTACGACCAAGACACCTATGCTATGACCCACTTGGCGGAATATTTGCAAGTTAATCCGACTCAGCAGGTGTGCCGTCCTTCCCAATCCAGTTGGGGCTATAAGGGGTTCCATGAATATTGGCTGAATGAGGCAAATTCTTGGGTCTATCCTCATTTACATAAGGCGACGGAGCGAATGATTGAGTTGGCTCAGCGGGAATCGGTGGATGAGTTGGAGGGGCGATCGCTCAACCAGGCGGCACGGGAGTTATTGTTAGCCCAGTCATCAGATTGGGCCTTTATTATGCGAACGGGGACGATGGTGCCCTATGCGGTGCGACGAACGCGATCGCACCTGATGCGGTTCAATAAACTCTGGGAAGATGTGACAACGGCGACCATTGACGCGGGTTGGCTGGAAAAGGTAGAGGCGATCGATAATATTTTCCCCAATATCGACTATCGGGTGTATCGATTACCAGAAGATTAACTGACGTTTTGTATTTTAATTGAAGTTTGATGAAGGGACCGAGGATGACGATCCATCAGCGCTTTAATTTCCTTGACCAACATCTCGCCGTGGGCATCTAGGGGCAAGGTATGGGGATGGGGATGGAAGGGATGTTCCAGGACGCGACCGATGGTTTCAGTTCCCAAGACAATGGCTCCAATCACCATAACGGTGGGGGCAGTGGCCCAACCCGCTGTTGCCACTAGTTGAAAGGGGAGTAATCCGCAATAAAGCAGCAACATTTGCCGCAGATACACTACATAGGTTGCGGAAAACGAGGAGGCGACGAGGCGATCGCTATCCCCCAAGACCGCCACCAACGTATCCAGTTGGCCCCGCATGGCCGCTAGTTGAGTTAAATTTAACCGTTCCCGCTGATATTGCAATTGCAGGTAATCTCCTAGCCAAAAGAGCACCTCTAGGGGGGGATTTTCTAACTGGGCCAACCGTTGATACTGATCGCTGGATAGGAGCGCTTGAAGATTGGTGGGAGCGTTGCGATTGTGTAGCGGTTGGCGACGCAGATAGAGGGTTGTTATCACGGCCAAGGCGACTAACCAGTGGATCGCTTCAACCTTACGCTGCCGATCCTTGGCTTCTTTCTCTTCAACCGCTAACCAAATTTGGTGAGCTAGATTGCGAACGGTGTTCACGAGGGTGCCCCAATGGCGCTGTCCTTCTAAGAAACGTTGATAGGCGGCGTGGACCCAGAACATCAGCAGGAGGCCCAACAGCCACTCGAACAGGTAACTGGGCAGGGCGATCGCCATTGGAATTCCCTGGTGATCGAGGACAGAGACGATCAGGCCCAAGCCTCCCAGCAATAAGACATTGGGCAAAATAGCAAGAACAATACTTTTTTGGGGTGGTAATGCGGTGGCAGACCAACTACGAAAAAAAGAAGTCATGAAACTGTGGTAAATACCGTTGCGTTCGTTTGATTAACCAAAATAAATCAGGCTTGATCGCTGGAGCAGATTGCCAATTGCAGCTTATGAGAATTAAGCGATGATCCCCGATATCTTATTCTTCAACTGATTGAACGGCCATACCGTAAAAATATTGTTACGTTGCATATGATTCCGTTGCTAATGGTTACGTTGTATTAGTTACTTTGTCGCTCTTTAGGCTAAAGGGCCGCAAGATGGTTCCTTGGCCCATGTCCCCCCTAGGTGTACCACTAGAATTGGGCTGCATTGTCAATGGGTTCGGTGGCCATAATTATTCCTTTGGTTCCATGCCATTGAACTGCGGTTTGGCTAGTCGTCACATACACAGGGGGGAAGGTCACGGATAGGGGGCGATCGGGTGTGATGTTGGTGATAACACCTTGGCGGGGGGCGTAGGGGGCGAGTTGGGGTACCTGGTCGGGGGCGATCGCCAATCCCGGCCAATACCAAATATCGCTAGGGGGAAAAGTCGTCACATCGATAGGGACGTTAGGATTTTCTCCATTATTAGTGTTTCCATTTGCGCTCAATTGAGCTTGGCCCTCCGAAATAATCAGCCACACTTGGTTATCTAACGTGAGTTGAATCACGGGTGGCGTGGTGGAGCTTAAGGTTAACGCTGCTTGGGGTCCAAGCAGGGGTTGAGGCGGTATGCCGGGAAAGATGGGCAGGGTTGCTGGAGGGACTGAGGTGAGGGGGGTGGTTTCAGATGCGGGGAGGGAGGAGTTGGCCGTTTCTCCCGTTGGTGGTGACAGGGGGTAGACACCAGAGATGGGGATCGTGTGGGCCAATTGGTACCAAGGGGTCTTGGATGCGTCGGCTGGGGTAGTGGCGATCGCCCAATCAATCCGATTAATTCCCTCATATCGCAAGAATGGCAATAGTTTGTACTGAATATCAGTGTCGCTACCCGTGTTAATCAGTCCCACCCGTCCCCGATTTTGCACCACCATCAGCGGTGTGGTGTGGTGATCTTGGCTGGGGAGTAAGCAGGTAATTTTCACCGTGTGGAAACGACCATACCCAATGGGCACCGCTAATAGGGTCAGCAAGGCAAGGCTGGCACTCCAGCGCCACATCGGACGGTGGAGTTGGGGCAGGGTGGTTTGGGTTGATCCGGCCCAGAGGATGAAACCGTACAAACTGTAAATTAACCCTAGTTGCAGGATGGAGATGGTGCCAAGGGCGATCGCTTGCCCCGGTAACTGGTTGAATCCAGCAATCATGGCCAACAGTCCATGTATGGGCCAGTAGAGCAACGAGGCGAGGGCGCTGCCCAGGGTGGGGGAGAGGATGGCGATCGCCCCTGTCACCATGCCGACTAAACTAATCAGAATAATCAGGGGGGTTGTCACCACATTCAGGAGGGGACTGTAGGGCAAAATAGTCCCCATGGTTCGCAGGAGAATGGGTAAGGTCCAAATCAGGGCGGCGATGGGTACGGCGATCGCCCCGGCAATGGCTGGGGGCAACCCATCCAATTTTTGGTTAAGCCACGGCACCGTCACCACTAAGCCCAAGGTGGCGAGAAAACTGAGTTGAAAGCCCAAATCGAAAATCCACTGCGGATTCCACAGCAGTAACACCGCCGCAATCATCACCAATGCGCCCACTGGCTTGATTTTGCGTTCCTGCACTGCCGCCACTAGCACCGCCAGCCCCAATAACGCCGCCCGACATACCGACGGTTGCAATCCGGTGAGACTGACGTAGCCCAGTAGCGTTAAACTGCCCAACCACAACCGTTTGGGG
>JAYKIC010000531.1:0-7123 GCA_035284985.1 Leptolyngbyaceae cyanobacterium | reverse complement strand
TTCAGCAGGGGCAATGGGTGGAAGTTGCGATCGCCGACAACGGTCCCGGCATTCCATCCCACCTTCAGCAACGCATTTTTGATCCCTTTTTCACCACCAAACCCGTCGGCAAAGGCACAGGATTAGGCATGTCCATCAGCCATCAAATTATCATCGAAAAACACAGGGGGCAGATCAAGTGCAACTCCACCCCTGGCCAGGGTACAGAGTTTATCATTCAAATTCCCACCTCTTATTGCCACTAATGCTTTGCCACTAATGCTTTGCCACTAATGCTTTGTAGGAACGGGGTTTAAGGGTTGATCCCTTGGCTTACCCAATTGTCAGGTTTTTGTCACTGGATAGAGTTGCATCTTCTTGCAGAGTTTAGTAGGATAAAGGTCTTTGGAAATGTGCTTGCTAAATAACGTTATAGAAACGTTAGATTACTCCAGCCTACGGTCGTAGGTGGATTTAGTAATTGATTCTTAGGGTATTTGTCCTTGCGACATTTGCTCAGATTTAGCCGCATCAAAGTGAGATTAGCCTCTGGCGATCGCCAATGTCCAACGAGCATTGGTCCCATCTGGAGAATAATCTGACCGTATTTTTAAGTTGTAGTTATCGGCGACAGATTGAGACTGAAGAAAACTCATGGCAAAAGGTGTACAGGTTGTTTTACGGCAGAATGTTTACAAGCTCGGCAGAGAGGGGGATTTAGTCAACGTTAAACCCGGTTATGCCACGAACTACCTTTTGCCCCAAGGGTTGGCCGTGCGTGTTACCCCCGGCATTTTGAAGCAGGTAGAACGGCGGCGGCAGGAAGAAGCAGAGCGGATTCGTCAGATCAAGCTAGATGCAGAATCGATGAAAACGGCACTGGCAACCATTGGTCAGCTTACAATCCGCAAACAGGAAGGGGAAGACGATGCCATCTTTGGTACGGTGACGAGCCAAGATGTGGTTGATGTGATTAAGGAATTTACCGGGAAGGATATTGAGCGTCACACCATTTCTGTCCCTGAAATTAATAAGTTAGGGATCTATCAAGTTCCCATTAAGCTTCATGCTGAAGTAACAGCAACGGTGGAAATTCGGGTTGCGCCCCTTTAATTACGGTCACACGTTCAACCGTTATCCGTCATTTCTAGACCCAGGGTTCTTAGCTTAGAACTCTGGGTCTAGAAATATTGAAGTGGTACAGACGATCGAATAAGATGGGGTTGCAAGATTCAGTCGTGGCGCTTTGATTAGTAATCCGAGAAACAAGTTGCACCTATGGTTCAAGAACCCAGTTTTCGCGCCTATGGCGATCGCCTCCCCCCCCAAAATATTGATGCTGAAGAAGCGATTCTGGGGGGAATTTTGCTCGACCCAGAAGCGATTACGCGGGTGGCGGAAATTCTTCGGCCCGAAGCATTTTATATCACTGCCCATCAAGAAATTTACCGGGCCACGCTGACGCTCAATAGCCAAGGGCAACCAACGGATCTGTTGCGGGTGACGACCTGGTTACGGGATCAGGAAATCTTAGATAAGGTAGGGGGCCAGTCCCGCTTGATCCAGCTCGTGGATCGCACCGTCAGTGCGGTCAACATTGACCAGTATGCCAAACTGGTGATGGACAAATATATGCGGCGACAATTGATCAGCGCGGGCACCCAAATCACCCAATTCGGCTTTGACACCAAAACTCCCCTGGCCCAGTTGTTGGATCAATCGGAGCAAAGTATTTTTGCTGTAACCCAATCCCGTCCGAGTAAAGGATTATCGTCCACCGCAGACATTATTATGACCACCTTTGCTGATATTGAACAGCTATCGGAGGGGTTGGTGTTACCAGGGATTCCCTGTGGTTTTTATGACTTGGATGCCATGACCCAGGGATTTCAGCGATCGGATTTGATTATTGCAGCGGCCCGTCCGGCAATGGGAAAAACGAGCTTTGTGCTAAATATTGCCCGCAACATTGCCGCCTCTAGCGCCCGACTGCCCATCGCCATCTTCAGTTTAGAAATGTCCAAAGAGCAACTGGTGTACCGTCTTCTGGCTAGCGAAGCCCAAGTGGAAAGCGGTCGCCTCCGCAGCGGTCGCCTTAGCCAACATGAATGGGCACCCCTCTCCCACGCCATTGATAGCCTCTCCCAAATTCCCATCTACATCGACGATACGGCTAATATTTCCGTGAATGAGGTGCGATCGAAGGCGCGACGGTTGCAAGCAGAACAGGGTGGGGCACTGGGGCTGATCATGATCGACTATCTCCAGTTGATGGAAGGCGGTGGGGATAACCGGGTGCAGGAATTGTCCAAGATGACGCGATCGCTCAAACAACTGGCCCGTGAATTGAACGCACCCATCATTGCCCTCTCCCAGTTGAGTCGGGGAGTTGAGTCTAGAACAAATAAGCGGCCTATGATGTCCGATTTGCGCGAAAGTGGTTCCATTGAGCAGGACGCAGATCTGATTATGATGCTTTACCGCGACGAGTATTACAATCCCGACACCCCCGATCGCGGCATCGCCGAAGTCATCATTACTAAACACCGAAACGGTCCCGTAGGTACCATCAAACTCCTATTTGAACCGCAATTTACCCGCTTTCGCAACTTAGCTCAACCTGGAAATACTGGGTCATCCTATTAAAAAACGTAGGAAATCTCGAAATTTAGCGCCATAACCGGGACATATTTACCATTGATAGGCGATACTGGAGGGGCATATGCTAATGGCAAAGGATGTTTATCACTTGTTGACAATTGTACACATCCAACTTGGTCTCCTAAGTTGGTCTGATACCCCAGTCATTAATAGGGTATCATTTTTAGACTGATACCTGGTTTACCGTTGGGGTATCAAACCATTTCAACGGTTAGCCGCTGAACTTCACTATCGCCAGGTATATGGTATCGGATGGTTGATTCAGCAATTTTCCAGGATGTCAACAAAAATTGGATACCGTATGGTATTCACTAACAGCTACATGATGCTAAACAAAATGCTGTTTACTTTATCTGAAGAGCTAAAGGCTCAGGGAAGAGAACTCATGCTAAACCGCAAGATCTATCAACTCTGCTGCGATGGTCGTGAGGTCTGGATCTACTTGCGGGATCAGCAGCGCTGGATTGAACGCGCTCGCATCCTCGATATTGAAGGAGATTTAGTTACCGTGCGCTATGAGCTAGATGAAGACGATGAAATTTGTTCCTGGGAAGAAATGATTCGACTAGAGAGCATTGGCTCCATTCAACAAAAGTTAGCCGCTGTCCCCAAAGGAGATGTAGAACCCTTAGTATCAGAAGACTGCCCGGAAGCAGAACAGTTGGGCAATTCCCATCCTGATGGTAGTGATGCTTAGGTGATTATGCGGCGGATCTGATTTACCTTAATGGGCGAGTCGCCCATCAGACCCAACCTTGCAAGCTCCCAAGTCAGTGAGTTGGAACAGTAGTTACACCATTGCCTCAGTGAGAAATTTCCGTAGTACTGATTATTTTTTAGAAGCAATAAGTATCTAAACTTCGCCGTTTCTCAGAGTTTCCACGGAAATTTCGACCTTACCTTCATATTCACCACCCAATACTGATGGTCGGTGGTCTATCGTGGGAAGACTAAAACTAGATACAGATCAAATATGTGTCTAACCAAGTAATCTGTGCGTTTGGCACCATGGAGAACAACAAATATGACTATTGAAAGGATTGTTGAACAAGCTCTACAAGATGGATATTTAACCCCTGCCATGGAAGCAGAGGTTGGGCGTATTTGTGATACGGCATCCGAATTGTCTATTGAAGAGTATATGGCTTTGGACCGACTCATGGGTGCATTGCTAACTGGGGAAGTGGTAGCAGTTCCCCGCAAACAATTTATTAACGTGATGGAAGAGTTAGCTTTGACGGAAGCCATCTCCCGCGTGGCTGAAATCGAGGCTAAAACCGATTTGACCTTGGATTTGGGCGATATTGCTGCCTATGCGCTCAATCGCCTTCCCCCCTTGTATGCCACCACCGAGGAAGGAGCTGATTATCAGCGGAGTCGGGCTAAACAGGAATTGCAGGACATGATTGCTGAACAGGTAGATGAAGCGATTAAGCGTAATGCTAACCGTCCCGACTTCTTTCCTGAACGTCGAGCTATTGCTCATAAGGCTAAAGGCGATGAAGTTCTGGGCCAAGTCAGCTCTATTTTGCAGACTTATGCCCACAAGTACGAACCTGCGCCTACCACTCCTGACTAAGGTGAATGTCTGTCTTTCTCCACTCCATTCAACACAGGTTTATGATTGTGGTGAGGTCAGTTTTAACATTGCGACTTCACCATAACTCAAACCCTTTCCAAAAATTTTGGCTATAAGTATTTCGTGGAGTATGGATTTCGGGTGCATTCCACGAAATTGTTCATCTCTAGGCAAAGCGCAGTGGAGAGACAAGTTCCGAAGCAACCAATCAAGGTTGAACCAGAACGGGAGTTCCGATATCTACTTTAGTGTACAAGGTTTCAATATGTGCATTTTGTAAGCGGATGCAACCATGGGAAATGGCTTGGCCAATGGATTGAGCTTGATTGGTGCCATGAAAACCAATCTGGTAAACCCCGTCTGTCCAAAAACCAATCCAACGGGTTCCCAACGGACTACTGTCCCCCGCAGACACTAATTCACCAGTGAGGGGATGTCGCCAGGTGGGACTCGGATCTTTGTCGGTGATGACAAATTCGCCTACAGGGGTTTCCCAACCTGCTTTGCCAACGGCAATGGGATAGGTGTTGATTACCGTGTCTTGCCCGTCTAGGGGGTCTTGCTCATATAAGGTGAGTTGGCGATCGCTCAAATCCACCACCAAATGAAGCCTGATCGGTTCCGGTGCAGTGCGTTGGGGTTGCGCTGGCGTTTGTGTAATTGCCGCAGTTTGGGGTTCATCAGGCTGCATTAGGCTAGTTCCTGATTGCTGATCATGAGCTTGAGGCCCTGGTGATTGAGCATCTGGCTGCGACCTAAAAAATTGAGAGAAAAATGTGGCTAAAAGCGGCTTTGCCCGGTTTGGTGGGGATTGCCGTTGCGTCTGTTGATCAATATAACGATTACTATCTAAAGAATTATCTAAATTAACTGGAGAGGAAGGGGGGGCTAGCTGAGCGGCTCCCCTCTTAGGGTCTTGTTCTCCTACCTCCGATTCCCCTGGTACAGGCCCCCTAGCCACAAAAAACTGAATGGCTGAAAATCCCGTTAAAAATGGGTGGACTTTTTTAACCGATGGCGGCACAGGCTCATCCGGTTCAGACTCCACAACTCGATCGGCAGGGGAAGACGTGGCTGGAGCCAAAGCCATTTCCACCTCTGAATGATTGGCAGCAATCTGCTTTGGGTAAATGAGTTGCACCGAGAACAGTAACCCTGCTGATACAAAACTCAGTACCATAAAAGCCTGGGAAACCGCACTATTGCGACTGTAGGCAATCCGAGAAATTGCTCTAGAAGCCGAGATCTCTGTGGTGACTCTACGTGGCATAAGGGAAAAATATTCGGGACCGCTCAAACCAATTGGGGGGATTTGGGGGCTATCTGGGGACATTAGCCCTACTGGCTATGCTACCGCAGAGACAGCCAAACATCATGAAAATATATTTATCGTTAGAGGGGCGATTCAGACGAATGGCCTCCCGTGGTTTGCTGTTTACAAAGCGAAATAGAGAAGGGGAATGAGTTTCCTCTCCTCTATTTCAGGGTGATTTGGCCCCTGTGGGGCTAACGGTAATCGGTGAAAACGATTAGCAATCGCTATCAGGATTAGCCGCAATTTGACGGCAGAGGTTCACCATGTAAGGGTCATTGGCCGCAGGTTCGCTGTAGAACTCGCTCCGAACGTGCTGGACGGTGACAAATCGTTGGGCGATCGGGCCTGCTGGCACATATTGCAGTCCCACATCATACCCCCAGCGCCGATTAGGCGCACCGTAGTACTTGATTTGCTCACTGTTGCCGGGATTCTCATCCGTTTCCCACGCCGATTGGTCAAAGGGGGCAGTGGCGTAGTTGCTAAAGTTGAGCTGTAAGAGTGACCCCGCAATATGCAAGGTAGGCCATTGGGAAATAAACCGGGGGAAGTTGTGCAATCCGCCATAGGACTGGTTTTTACGTGACGGCACTAAGCCGCTGATGATAATGGCGTTAACCTGTTGCTCTTTTTCTCTGATGAGAGGCTTACTATCTTTGAATTCGTAAAATTCATTTTTCGAGTATTCATCTTTGGAATATTCCCGACCATCGGCAATGACCGGATGACCATTCCGAGAAATTAGAACAGGCGATGTGACATCATCTGGGTTTTCATGTTTCCACTGGGGATTTTTCCATTCTGGAGGCGCACTGATGGCGTTGTCGGGGGCGGGGCGATTTTGATCGAGGTAAGAGGTGCGTCGGCTGTTGCCGGAACAGGCATACTCAGCGTTTTTGTCGGAGGTAATTTGGGCACCGCTTCCCTGACCAGCGGTGTCAAAGGTATCCTCGATACTCCCATCACAAAAGTTATTGGAAATAATGGTTACGGCATCGGCTAAGAGTTCAGAGGTGCGCCATAGGTCTGTGCCTGGTCGGGCAAAACGGACATCCAAATCGTTGCGGGTGTAGAAGTTGCTATAGTCGCTGGAATTCAGTTTGGTTTTGAACTCTTCCAGTTGGCAAGAGCTGTTCCCGTTACAGGTGTAGGTTTGATGGAGGTTAAAGTCACCTTGGACATAGATCGGCTGGTCTGAAACTAGGGAGAGACCACGGGGGTTGGCGCTGGTGCGATCGAGTCTCATGCCATTACGAACTCGGAAGCCATGGGGACGGCGATCGGGATCGGGGTAGTAATCCACTGATTTGGGGCTGATCAAATTGTTCGGGTTGAGGGGAGGATCTTGCAGTTTATTCGGGTCGGCTTCCATGCGGCATTTGCTGTTAGAGGGGCCGCTGGTAGTCTCGAAGGTGGCGTTGTGTCCGCAGGTAGACCAGGCATCCTCCAGGCTTCCAGATATGCCACGGGGTCGCAGAATGTTGTCTTCCCTGACGGCATCTTCCCTCGCGGCGTAGATAATGCCGCTGTCAGGAAACCAGTGATCGGTGCCTGTGTTGTCGATATTTGGCCCCAGATTTTTGTCGCTG
>JAYKIC010000530.1:0-4418 GCA_035284985.1 Leptolyngbyaceae cyanobacterium | reverse complement strand
TTTCCGATCGTCGGACCCGTGTGGGTCTGATCAAGCAAGTGGTGAGCGGAGACACTCCCCCCATGCCACAGTTTCAGCCCAGTTATCAGGAAATGGCGGATCTCCTCAGCTATCTGGAAACGTTATAGTCCAAACCACCTAAGCCTTTCTTTAGGGAAGATAAGGATTAGGCGATCGCCCCTACCAGGTATCAGACAACTGATACAGGTATCAGACATCAGTTATCCGATTTATTGAACAAAAAGATAGGGCAATCCATGACTGTAACCATTAGTGGCTAACCCTGCCTGTTTAGCTTTGCCAACCTCTGGTAAAAATCACAGCCGCCTTGGCCATGGGCCAAAATCTTGTCCATGCGGATGGCGAGACTCGAACTCGCAAGACCGAAGCCACACGCCCCTCAAGCGTGCGCGTATACCAATTCCGCCACATCCGCAAACGTTAGAAACAAATAGACGATGAAAAGCTACAAACCTATCCAGTTCACTTAGCTTTCACTTCTTGATGTTCCGGTTAATCAGTATAACCCAGTTTTGGCTAAAAACACCATCCATCCACTGAATGCACTGAATCTCCCCATGATCGAGGGTAATCCCCATCGGTTGAAGGTGCTGGTGGACTGGGCGATCGCCTCCAGCCGTAATGGGCCGTACCCAAACTACTCCTCAGATGGGGGCATGGGCACACCAACAATTTGGGCCACAGGCATCACAATACCTTCGCGGTCAAAAGCTTCCTTCAGGATTTTGCGGAGATCCCCCTGAATATCATCATGAACCCCGCGACGGCTATTATTCGGTTTTAGCTTAGTCACGGTACGCACGATAATTTTGGAGGGCTGAAACGCTTCCACGCCATCGACTGCGGTGGGTTCTAAAACATCAGCGGGAAAGCGGTGCATTAGATCTAAACCAATGGCTTCAATCACCTGATACACATGGTTGAGATCGGCAGTGTAGGCAACCCCGATATCCACCACAGCATAGATATAATCACGGGAATAGTTAATGATGGAGGTGATATCGCCATTACGGAGAATTTGAAGTTGGCCATTGGGATGGCGAATGCGAGTGGTCCGCAGTTCAATGGATTCCACCACCCCTTCTGACTCTGCAACAACGATATAGTCCCCTACTAAGTAATAGTTTTCTAGGAGGATAAAAAAGCCGCTAACGGTATCGTTGATAAGGTTCTGTGCCCCTAGACCAATGGCTAGACCAACGATACCAGCGGTGGCCAAAATCGGGGCGGGATCAATCTCAATCACTTGTAATATGAAAATTGCGGCCCAAAAATATGCGCCATATCGAGCCGCACTTTGCAAAATAGGCACAAGGGTCATACGCCGTTTATGTTCATCGTCGCTGAGGTCTTCAATATTCAACAAATATTCGGCCACGAAAACAACGATAATTTCAGTGACAATGCGACTGACCAGAACAATGCCGAGAATTTTGATCGCCTTTGCTCCGATAGTTGCCCATTGGCTAATGGCATCGATTTGGTTAACGACTAAGGTGGCTGCACCGATATAAATGGCATATTCGCAACAGCGTTTGAGAAAAGGAACAAGATTTCTCAGCCGTTTATAGGTTTGTAGGGCGGCGTTTTGGCTAATGTAGGCTTTGGTCCAAGCATCAAGGCTATCGATGATGACATCCAACCCTTTGCGGAGAACTAGGGCGATCGCCACAATCAGGTAAATGGTGAGAATCGTGAGGAGGGAAGCTGAAACAATCCGAAGAGAAAAGCGACGGCTACACCCATACAGCGCCATCAACCAGATGCCATCTTTTGCCAAACGTTTTACCGCTTGAAACCAGATGTTGATGCTGGCATCATTCGCGATAAATTGGTCCCAATTTTGGGCAAACTGATTTAATCGGTCTAAACCACGGGAAAGCAACCGTTGAACAATTGCGGTGGTGGCCAAAATTGCCCCACTCAGCAAGGTGGCATTACCCAATTCAATCCAAGTTTCTGGTGGTAAACGTTGGAAGAACGTCTGGGTTACGGGCCATAGGGAATATCCTCGGTACAGCATCACCAGGTTAGCCGCAACCGTCAATAAGCTACACCCTAACCATAGGAAGAGTAAAATTTGGGAAAGTTTTTGTTGAACAGTCGCCAAGCCGCCTGGGTGCGATCGCACCCCTGGTAGTTCGATTAATCGCCGCCGTAGGGGGGTGAGAGACCATATTAACGACAAATGGGCGATCGCCAGGATCAGTAACTCACCCCCAACCACCGCCACATCAATCAGTGTAAATTCAATCATTTACTCTTGGATTTCTTTGATACTCTCTTGCTTAGCGCGTAATAGAGCTTGACCCAGACGGGCAATATCCCCGTCCCGCAAATCGGACTGGGCCACCTGGTCACAGAGTTGGACAAAAAACTCTTCAATTTCATCCTGTAACCGATCCCGCCAGAGTTGAAGATCCTGCGCCGCTGCTGAAGTCGGGTCAACGGAAGTGGTCATTGCTAGTACTCCTTAACTGAAACTCCTGAAGAAACCTGAAACTCCTGAAGAATAGGAAAACTTAGGCCAAGCTAGATTTCAAGACGGGACCAAGGGTTTCCCCCTTACTCCACCGGATTAAAATTAAATCAGACTCTACACCAAATCTATGAAATCGCTCAAGTCAGATGGGCATAATGAGAAAAAACGCTACATCACCCAGGACATCCCCTAGATAAGTCGGATACCATAGAGTTTGGTTGTTGCAATATATTAACGTTGAATGCTTTACATCAAAGACCTCTGCTACCATCCTGCGGCCACACCCATGGCCATTCTCAACTCCATTAATTTGGAATTAGCCCCCCAAGAATTGGGGCTGATCATTGGTCCGAGTGGCTCTGGCAAAAGTACGTTACTGGAAATTTTAGCGGGGTTGGCACGGCGAACGTCGGGTAGTATCCATTGGCGCAGTCAAGCGCTTAACATGGAGCAGTTGCAACAACTCGGTGGCTTGGTCTTTCAGTTTCCCGAACGCCATTTCTGCTGTGGTAGCATTGCGGATGAACTGCGGTTGGGCCATCCTGACCTAACCAAGGATCGGATAACGGAGATTTTAGAGGCTGTCGGTTTATCCCATTTGCCCTTAACCACACCGCCCCAATCTATCAGTGGGGGACAGCAACGGCGGCTATCCCTAGCCGTTCAACTGATTCGCCAACCCTACCTGTTATTGTTGGATGAGCCGACAGCGGGGTTGGACTGGTCCATGCGCCAACAGTTGGTCGCTTTATTAGCGACCCTGAAGCAGCAGTGGAGTCTGCTGATCGTGACCCATGATGCCAGTGAATTACTGACCATTGCCGATCGCTGTTGGACCATTCACCATGGTGACATTACCGCCATTGATCCCGGTGTCCTGCGGCACCAGTTAGAAACAGGTGGCCCGATATCTGATTTATCGACAGCCGATATCCCCATCTCTGCTGAGGCTGAGCGGGAGATGGCTGAGCTATCGATGACAACAGAGGTAAAATCATCCCCCTCTGCGGCCTAAGCCGAATGATAAGCAAACATCAGTCAGAAAATTGACCCAAAAAGTTGACCCAAAAAGTTGACCCAAATTAAGACTAACAGGGAGCAGGTTCCAATAACAATGACAGGTTCTACACCATATCTTGACCCATTGGCTCAGTCGCCAATGGTTCAGGCGATCGCCCCAACCCTACCGCTGCACCTCGACATTTGGCAGGATACCTTGGGCTGGTGTCCGAGCGATCGCCAGCAGCAGCAGTTCCAATCTCTTTACGAACAAATTTATGTGGGCAATCAATCCCTCAATCTCACCCGCATCACCCAGCCCGATGAGTTTTGGGAAAAACACCTGTGGGATGCCCTCAGTGGTATCCATTTCCTACTCGGTCAACTGTCTCCTGAGGCGCTGCTAGATGAGGGTCTGCCTACAAATCCCACTGAAAATCCTGCGGCAAGTCCCGCTGAAAATTGCGATCTAACAGCGGAAAATTCCGACCTAACAGCGGAAAATCGCAATGATCCACATATGGACGAGCACTACGATGGGGATACGCCTGAGCCTGTAACCGTTCCCCAGATTGAGAAAGTGTTGGATATTGGCACTGGGGCAGGATTTCCGGGGTTGCCCGTGGCGATCGCCTGTCCCCATTGGCAACTCACCCTTTTGGATTCCACCCGCAAAAAAATTGCCTTTATCGACAGTATTTTGGCTCAGTTGGAATTGACCAACGTTCATACCTTCACCCACCGAGCCGAAGCCCTCGGTCGCAACTCCCACCATCGGTACCAATACGATTTGGTACTGGTGCGAGCCGTCGCTGCCACCCCCGTGTGTGCTGAATACGCCCTCCCCTTCCTCAAGGTCGGGGGGCTGGGGATTCTGTACCGGGGCCGCTGGACCGAGGCCGAGGAAGACAGTCTC
>JAYKIC010000529.1:0-8387 GCA_035284985.1 Leptolyngbyaceae cyanobacterium | reverse complement strand
ACCCCAACCCCTCTCCCAGAGCGGGAGAGGGGCTTTCGACCCAAGAACCTGGTTTGAAGTCCCTTCTCCCCTTTTGGGAGAAGGGATTTAGGGAAGAGGGGCAAAGTTTTGTCAGTCAATCAGGGTTCGTCCTTGCTGGATGCTGTTTACTAGGATTCCCCTATCTCTATGACATCACTGCAATCCCATAGTCCTAGCCCGTTAGATACCAACCCATCTAAGGTTGCTACTCCTAATCAGTGGAAAATTAAGCTGCTTTATGATGGCGACTGTCCCCTTTGCTTGCGGGAAGTGGACTTTTTGCGCCGCAAGGATGCAGGGCGGGGGTTAGTGGCATTGGTGGACATCGCCGATCCGAGCTATTGCTCAGAAGACAATGGTGGGGTGTCTTTTGATGCCGCCATGGGGCGGATTCATGCGATCTTGCCGGATGGTACGGTGATTAAAAATGTGGAAGTTTTTCGCCAAGTTTATGCGGTGTTGGGGATTGGCTGGTTATATGCCCCCACTAAATGGCCTGGGCTAGGCTGGTTAGTAGACAAGGTGTATGATTTCTGGGCCGATCGGCGTTTAGCTTGGACGGGACGACCTTCTCTGGAGGAATTGATAGCCCAACGTCATAGCCGACCGCAAGCTGATAGATCCCAGGGTTGTGGGCCTGATCCCCAGGGTAATAGTAATAATCGTTGTCGGGTGGACTAGGGGCGGTCCCGCTTGGCAAGGTCGGCAAGGTCACAACGGGGCCTGCAACGACGCGAAAAGTCCACGGATTCAGGTTACTCGCGGTGTAGAGTACTACAGTGGAGACGGACAAGCCTAGTTTGCGTAAACGAGCGCTAGAAAACAACATTTTTTTACACATCGGTGTTATGCTCCACTAGAGTGGAATGCTGGGGCCATGGCTGATGCTCGGAACGTCATCGCCTAAGGGCATTCTCCTTTCAATCAATTAGGCGATCGCCCCTGTTGGGTGATCCCGTGTGAGTGTGATGTGTGGAGTATCGACTAAATATGGTTTTATCATCGTCCTACGACAGGATTGTGACTCGGCCAGCACCAGCAGGAGCATCCAGCCCTGGGGCATCCCCAACGGATCTGGATTGCTGGACGGCCTTAAATCTACCCAGTTGCAAATTATTTGGCACCGATGGGATTCGCGGCCCAGTTGGCGACATTCTAACGGCTGAATTAGCCACCCAGGTCGGTTATTGGGCTGGGGAGGCTCTACGAACTGCGGATCGTCAAAATTGCGTCATCCTCGGCCAAGATTCCCGCAATTCCGGCCCCATGTTGGCCAACGCGATCGCCCTTGGTCTTACAGCGGCGGGCATTGAGGTGTGGGACTTAGGATTATGCCCGACCCCAGCCGTAGCCCATCTGGCCAGTTGCACGGAAGCCAGGGGTGGAGTCATGATTTCCGCTAGCCACAATCCCCCCGGTGACAACGGTATCAAGTTTTTTGGGCCAGCCGGGACTAAATTGGGCAAGGCCATGCAGCAGCAAATTGAAGCCGCCTTACGGCAAGGGTTTTCTACCACTGCCGCTTGTCCCACCGCCCAATGGCATCGCTATCACCCGCGTCCAGATCTGGTAGAACACTATTTGACTGCTTTAAGACAACCCTTGAGCAGGGGCGGGGATCTCTCTGGCCTCAAGATTGTGTTGGATTTGGCTTGGGGGGCAGCGGTCCACACGGCTCCAGCGGTCTTCAAAGGGTTGGGGGCAGATGTGCTGTGTTTGCATGACCAGCCTGATGGCGATCGCATCAACGTTAACTGTGGGTCCACCCATCTGCAACCCTTGCAAGCAGCAGTTTGCAACCACCAAGCGGATCTGGGATTTGCCTTTGATGGGGATGCCGATCGGGTGATGGCCATTGATGGCCAGGGTCGGGTGGTCGATGGCGACTATATTCTGTATCTCTGGGGGCAGGCGTTGCAGCAGCAGCAACAACTGGCGGACAACACCATTGTGGCAACGGTAATGGCCAACTTGGGCTTTGAACGGGCGTGGCAGCAACAGGGTGGCACCCTTGTGCGAACAGCGGTTGGGGACCAACATGTTCATGCCGAGATGGTGCAGCGTGGGGCGACCCTGGGCGGTGAACAGTCTGGCCATATTCTCTGTCCCCACTATGGGGTATCGGGTGATGGCACCCTGACCGCTCTACACCTCGCCAATTTGGTGAAACAGTCGGGTCATAGTTTGGCGACGCTGGTGGATCAAAGTTTTCAAACCTATCCCCAAGTCCTCAAAAATGTGCGGGTGGTGGATAGCGATCGCCGCCAAAACTGGCAATCGGATGATCGGCTGCAACAAGCGATCGCCCAAGCCCAAGCATCCATGGGGGATGCAGGCCGGGTGCTGATCCGGGCATCGGGCACCGAACCCGTGATTCGGGTCATGGTGGAAGCGGCCACCGATGAATTAGTGAATCACTGGTGCGATCGGCTGGTGAGTGCGGTGGAAACCTATGCGGTCGCCTAGTCCCATTGGTTGTTCAGGTATTCGTAAGGGAAATGCTCCCCTACGAATACCCGATTAAGATCATGGAATTTTTCCTGAAGCGGTCCCACGGCTGGGCCTAGAGTTCACTACCCAGTTGGAGGCTGCTGTTCGATCCCCGGACCACCATCCCATCAGGCAAAAAATCATCTGACGGCCCACCCATTCCCTGGTTAATTTGATCCGCCAACTGATTGAGGATACTGGCATCTTCCGTCAGGAGTGAGGTCGGCGGTGCTTCGAGGAGGATAACCTCACTTCTTGAGGCATCTTCATTCACTGACTCAACCGGGGCATCCTCGGAGTTATCCGTCATCCACTGGGCTTGGGCGGGCAGCGTCGCTGTTACAAAACTGGCGCTGAGGCAAACGATCGTGAGGGAATAAAACGCAGACATGCACTTCATGATACTCTAAGCTCTTAACGCAACGATAATGAAGAATATATCCAGCATAATTAAGGACTTTGGTCAATCCCTCCGTATTTACACACCTTAATGGGTTAACGGGGTTATCTGGGGGACAACCCAGCGAGCATCAAGGAGTCTAGTTCTTCGTAGGCGGGTAAGGCGGTGGCGATCGCCTCCCCCTTTCTCACCACAATCCGATCCAGTTGGGGACGAGCCAGCAATTCACTAAACGTCCGGCCTTGAAAAATCACGAGGTCTGCGGGAAATCCAGCGGCAATTTTGCCGGAATCCGCTAACCCCATTAATTGGGCGGGAGTCGTGGTAATGGTGTCTACCCATTGACTATAGGGGTGATCGAGATGGGCAATGCGGGCGGATAAGTTAAACACCTCCCACATATCATGGTCGCCAAAACCGTGGAAGGGGTCGCGGCAATTGTCATTGGCGATCGCCACCCTAATCCCCGCCGCTTTTAACTCATGTAATAATGTCACGCCCCGCCAGCGAGGCGTAGTTCCAGTTACGAGCTTTTCCTGCACCGCCAACCCCGTTTGCAGTAGCGTAGCCGAGGCCGATTGTTGCCGATCCTGCAAATACAAATTGCACAGCGGCAAACTCACAATGCCAATATTAGCGGCTTTAACTAATTCGAGGGTGGCCCGGACTTGACTGGGGGGTTGCACCGCCAAACTGCAACAGTGACCACAGGTGATGATGCCTGCAAACTGGTGCCGGAGGGCAGCACGGGCAATGTGGGCCAGACTATCAACATGGGGATCACCACTTTCATCCACATGGAAATCTAAGTCCAAATTACGTTCCTTCGCCAGAACAAAAAGCCGATCGAGTTGGGTGTCTAGGTCATCATCGGGAAAGGCCACCCCTCCCAGGATGCCACCGGGGAGGGTGGCCATCAAATCTGCTAATTTTTCCCCCTCTGCCCCTAAAAAATAATCCAGGGTGGTCAAACAAACCGCTTGAAGGGTGAGGCGATCGCCCCATGCCGTTTGTAGGGCTTTGAATACCTCAAAACTCGTCGTCGAGCGGGACTGGGGGATATCTAAATGGGTGCGAATGGCTCGCGTACCATGGGCATAGCTACACTTGAGGCCAAAATCCATCCGCCCATACAAGTCCTCTGGGGTCCAATGGACCATATCGCGATCGCAGGCATCAATCGCCCCCCAAAAGGTCCGATCCGGATTGGGTTGCCGTTCCCAAATATGCCCCTTATCTAAATGGGTGTGCATATCAACAAAACAGGGCCACACCTGCTTGCGTTGCAAATCCACCACGGCGATCGGCGGGGCCGATGGATCAATGGACCCCGCTGCCACCACTTGAACAATCATCCCTTGGTCAATTTCCACGTCCACTAACACCAACCCATCCCCCTTGATGGCTTGCAAGTGGGCTAGCTCAGGCGATGGCGGCAAATTCGCGATCGCCGGATCAATGAATGGTCGAGGAATGTGGGCATTTTTGAGCCAGTAATGAGAGGTAGCAGGAATCATAGTGATAGAGTACCAAGGACCAACAACCGGAAACTGTCCATTGCAACGGTTTAGTTTTTAATTAAACGGGCATCTGGCAGCAGAGCTAGAGAAAGTGGGAAAAAAATCACAATAATCGCCTAAGTGTTTTACCCTGAAGCAATAAGCTACTATAACCATAATTTGGAGTGGCCCAGTTGAAATCGCACAATCGCCGGGATAATCCCACTCCGAGCACCGGATAGTCCCCCTCTCATAACCTGTTCCCGAACGTGCCCAACTACCGTTAAACGATTATCTGTTTTCATGAATATTGCATCCTCTGAGTCACGATCTGGACTTACCCCAACCTCAGCCAACGAAACCAGTTCTGATCCTAATACTTTAGAATCCCACGGAAAGTCCCCCAGTGGCCTAGAGGCGGACAGCAATTCGTCTTCGTCCCCCTCAACCGGGCAAATAACCTTCGCCATTGATGGCATGAAATGTGCAGGCTGTGTTAAGGCGGTGGAAACTCGCCTGTCCCAACAGGCCCAAATTCGCGCTGCCACGGTTAATTTAGTGACGGCCAAGGCGACAGTGGAGTATGAGGCTACCGCTGATGCTCCGGTGGCTGAGTGGGTGGCACAGTGGGCGGAAGAGTTAACCAAAATTGGGTTTCCGGCAACGGTTTTGACCCCCTTGGCCGATGATCCCTCCACGGGTGATGCGGATGATCCCAACGCCGATCCGGACGGGGATGATCTGCTCAGTCAACAACGGCAACAGCGCCAAGCGGCGGCTCAGCAACAATTACGAAAGTTGGCGATCGCCATTCTGCTCCTGCTTTTATCCCTGACGGGCCATGCCAAACAAATGGGCTGGGTCGCCATACCCGTTTTAAGTGACCTCTGGTTTCACGCCATACTCGCCACCCTAGCCTTAGGGGGGCCAGGGCGAGAAATCATCGTTGATGGCTGGAAAGGGCTACGCCACAACGTGCCCAACATGAACACTCTCGTCGGCTTAGGCATGTTAACCGCCTATGGAGCCAGTCTGATCGCCCTCCTGCTTCCGGGTTTAGGGTGGGAATGTTTTTTTGATGAACCCGTGATGCTAGTGGGGTTCATTTTGTTAGGACGAACGTTGGAACACCGTGCCCGGAGCAAAACATCAGCCGCGCTGGAATCCCTCATGGATCTGCAACCCAAACAAGCACGGCTGTTACCAGCCCCCAGCCAGAGCCTTAATTTTCAGTACAGCCAAACGATTGCAGCCCATCGCATCCAACCTGACCAGCATATCGGTGTTTTGCCAGGGGAAAAAATCCCTGTGGATGGTCGCGTCATCCTGGGCCAATCCACGGTAGATGAGGCCATGCTGACGGGGGAACCCCTGCCTGTGGTGAAAACCGTAGGGGATGAAGTGACAGCGGGGAGTATCAACCAGTCTGGAGCCATTATTCTCACGGCTACTCGCGTCGGTCGTGATACCACCTTGGCCCAAATTGTGCAGTGGGTGGAAGAGGCCCAAACCCGAAAAGCGCCAATTCAACATTTGGTGGATACGGTGGCGGGTTATTTTACCTACGGGGTGATGGCGATCGCCCTACTCACCTTCTGTTTCTGGTTTTTTGTCGGGACCACTTGGTTCCCCGATGTCCTGACGAACCCATCCCATGGGATGCACCACCATGCCATGGATACCATGGCCGCAACCATGGCCCCAGCCCTACCACCGATGCCAACCCTAGGGGCAAAACTTTTGCTGAGTCTGAAGTTGGCGATCGCCGTTCTAGTGATTGCCTGTCCCTGTTCCCTGGGCTTAGCCACCCCCACCGCCTTATTGGTCGGGACCGGGCAAGGAGCCAAACGGGGTTTACTCTTGCGAGGCGGTGATGTGCTAGAGCAAATCCATCGGCTCGGTACAGTCGTGTTTGACAAAACAGGCACCCTCACCACGGGACAACCCCATGTTACCGATGTGGTCAGCCTGGTAGCCCACACTTCCGAAGCAACCATTCTGCGCTGGGCTGCCACCGTTGAACAGGGTACCCAACATCCCATTGCCCTAGCCATCGGTCAAGCGGCCCAGGAACAAGGGTTATCGCTGCTGGATGCCACCCAATTCCAAACCCAACCCGGCTTTGGTGCAGCGGCAACCGTGGACAGCCCTGCTGAGGCGTGGGGAGTGGGCGATCGCACTATTTTGGTGGGCACCGAGGCTTGGCTAAATCAACACCAGATCACGGTTAGCGATCCGGTGCGATCGCAATGGCAGCAACTCGCCGCAGGTGGTAAAACCGTGGTGTTTGTGGCCCAAGTCCTGTCCCCCACCACACCGTCTGAAGAACCGGGACACCCCCAACGTCAGCCGGAGGAGAGCGGCACAGAGGGGCGCGATCCCATATCATCAGAACACCACCCGATTATTGGTCTTATTGCCGTACAGGACCAACTCCGGACGGATGCCATCCAAACCGTCAAACAACTACGGGCCATGGGCTTACGGGTCATGATGCTGACGGGGGATCAGACGATTGCCGCCGGGGCGATCGCCCACCAACTAGGTCTACCCCCCCAAGACTATATCGCCAATGTCAAACCCCAAGACAAAGCCTCCACCATCCAAACCCTGAAAACTCAACACAATAGCGGCGTTGCCATGGTCGGTGACGGCATCAACGATGCCCCCGCCCTCGCCGAAGCCACCGTGGGCATTTCCCTCCACTCTGGCACCGACATTGCCATCGAAACTGCCGACATTGTGTTGATGCGATCCCACCTCCGAGACGTGCCAGCAGCCATTCAACTGGGTCAAGCAGTCTTTAACAAAATCCGCCAAAACCTAGCATGGGCACTCATTTACAACATCATTGGTATTCCCATAGCCGCTGGAGTCCTGCTACCCACCACAGGGTTCTTACTCACCCCAGCGGCAGCAGGCTCGCTGATGGCCTTTAGTTCCATCAGCGTCGTTTTAAACTCCCTCATGCTACGGCTCCCCCCAAAACAACCATAGGCATCGGCATCAATCAACCAAAATTTTGGGGACAATCAGGGAATCTCTCGCCCACAAGTCGAAAAAATCTCCGGAGTTTTGCCAATTGATCCCCTTAGTATAATTGTGGCTTGCCACAAACTTTGATCGAACTTAAGGCATGGTTTAAGATTTTTAAATGTTGTATGGGTGGAACTATGACTAAAATTTGGGTACATTTGTGTAGTGAGACAAGTATACAGTAATATACATGTATCGCTCTTTTCTCATATAGAGTGGTTATTTTCCCTGCTGAATGTTATCCGGTCTATTCACTACCCTGGTTATCGGTATCAATATCAATTAAGGGAACGCTTAGAGCGAATCTACCGTAATTGACGAAAATACCTCAACTTTATTGAAATTTGTTTTTTGTGACTAGCTCAATGGCCTCAGAAGCACAACAAAATCATCTCATCATCATTGAAGACGACAAGGGCCGCAGGGAATTCACCCTCGATAGTCCCGTCTATTCAATTGGGCGTGATCCAAAATGTGACATTCGGTTAATTTCTCAATTTGTCTCACGCCGCCACGCGACCCTAGTCCAGCTTTCCAAGGAGGAGGGAGAAGGCTATTTCTATCGCATTGTCGATGGCAACCTAAAAGGAAAGACCAGTTCTAACGGACTGATTATTAATGGCCGTAAACTCCCCGCCCATGATCTTGAGGACGAAGACGAAATTATCTTTGGACCGGGGGTTCAAGCCACCTACTATATGTTGAATCGAGATGCGATTTCCACCGTTCCTCCTGATGAGTTTGACATTACTCTCATTAGTCCTAGCATGATGCCGGAAGGGGAGGATGAGGAACGGGCACCTAAAATTGCCTTCTCACTCGACGAGCAGGAAGACAACCCCCATCGGGATTAGCAGGATTCTAGAAACAGTCAGACCAAACAACCAATCTAGGCGCTTGACCTAGACCAGTCCCGATCGCTAGGACATGGAGACAGAAAA
>JAYKIC010000528.1:0-2744 GCA_035284985.1 Leptolyngbyaceae cyanobacterium | reverse complement strand
CTGAATTATTCGCGAACGCGGGGTTTACGTCCTCATGATGTTCATGGGAAAAACGTGATGATGATGAATGGGCGGGGGCTGGTTGTGGACATTTCAGATTTTCTGAATGAGGGATCAGGCTCTGCATGGGCTGATTTCAAACGGTTTTACTATTGGGTTTACCGTCCGTTGCTCTCTCCCTTTCAAATTCCTATCCCCCTGAGTCTGCTGAATTTCAGTCGGGCGGCTTATCGCTGGCTGCGGGGGGTATTTAACCGTGACGCATGAGTTTTTGGCACAACTTCAGACTGGATTGGGATAGAGAACGGGTTTAAGCGGGAGGGCAACGGTGACGGTGGTGCCTTTTGCTAGTTCGCTGGCGATCGCAATACTACCCCCATGATTTTCCACAATGACTTGGGCGATCGCCAATCCCAGCCCGGACCCGCTGGAAGTGTGCCCCACAGGGTTAGGACGGCGAGAACGGGCGGCATCCACTTGATAAAAGCGATTGAATACTTGTGACAGATCGGTGGCAGCGATGCCAATTCCCGTATCCGCCACCTGAACCTCAACCCAATCCGGTTTATCATTGCGTTTTGGCTGGCTCGATTTGCATTCTAGGGTAACGGTAATGTGACCATGGGCGGGGGTATATTGGATGGCGTTGCTAATCAGGTTGGTGAACAGTTGCAATAGCTGGGTGCGATCGCCTTCCACCAAGGCTAAGGTACTCGCTGCCACGAACTCAGATGAGGGCAATGGCTTGAGGGTGAGGTTAATATGGCGGAGGTGGGCGATCGCAGTTTGTTCCTCGACCACCTCTTGCACCACGCCGAACAGGGAAATGGGTTGGGTTGGCCATTGAGCAATTCCACTATCTTGTCGGGCTAAAAAGAGCAAGTCTTCTACCAGTCGGCCCAGGCGACGAGTAATCCGTTCGATGATTTGAAACTGAGTTTGTTGGGCTATTGGGTCAGGGTTTGGGTCCGCTAGGGCCACCTGCACATTCGTCTGCAATACGGCTATGGGATTTCGCAACTCGTGGGAGGCATCGGCGGTAAATTGCTTCATGCGCTGGTATGACTCGATGACAGGGGCGATCGCCAACCCCGACAACAACCACCCGATCGCCGCCACTGCCCCAATCGTAAATAGTGAACCAAAAATTAAATCTACCATGAGCCGCTGGGTGGGTTTCGTCACTTCAAACCAGGGATGACTCACCCGTAAATAGCCCAACACTTGCCGACCTCGCTGAATTTTGCGGGTTACTTGGCGCAGGAGCAAGGTGTCTCCTTGATGCACCGTTTCCCCATAGGGATTGACATGAAGCGGTACCTTGAGGGGGCGTTCTAAGGTACTCCATAACAATGCCCCTTCCGCGTTAAACCACTCCAAATCAATGTGATCATCGTCTACGGTTTCTCCATTACTGCGAAAACTTGCCTCCACATTCACCTGAAATGATGGTAATAATTGATCGGACTCCCGATTTCCTTTGCCGTCGGGTTCAATGATGAGCGATCGCTCCACCACCTCCACCACATGATTCAGGGTGTCATCCACCCGTTCCACCAACGTATTTCGCACATACCAGTAAAATCCGCTGGCAAACATGAGTAACAGCACCGCTGTAACAGTGGTGTACCAAATGGCAAGGCGGCGACGGGTAGCTTGAAACATGATGATTCCTAAGATTGGACTGATTGTTCATAAGCTGATTTCTCATAAAATATTATGCTAAAGTCATTCTAATTCGTTCATACTACTATGGTGCTTTCAACTCCCCCCCAGTCCACCCAACCCATTGTCACCTGGGAAGCACTACCACCCGACTTTGTGTTGCCCGATGATCCCGTGGAAAACATTCACCAACCGCCTCTCGCCGCTGCTGTTAATTGTGGAAGAATTCCAACTTTTCTGGGCTTACCTGTGGCGATCGCTAGGTAAGTGAGAGAATAGGGGCGATCGCCCAAATCAAATAGCAGCGAATTCTGTGAACTTTCGGGCGCTTGGATCATGAAAACCAATCACAATCGAGGTTGACGGAACTCCCAATTTAACCAACTCATTGGCAACACCCACTTCCGTCCCATCATGTTGAATCCAAATTTTATCGCCCTTAATATCAATGTGGATTAAGCAACTAAACACCCGGCGATCACCATCCCAACCAATCGTTGCTAGTTGATAATGATCATTTTGGGTATCAAAAATGGTGAACTGTTCTAAGTCACCATAAGCAGGTTTGACTCGATTGTGTTCTGCTAATATCTGTTGAATCCATTGACGGTATTGTGTCAGTTTTTCCACTCGACAATGACCTCCTTATTTGGATCAAAAATCACAAGCTTAACCTGATATTCTGGAATACTAAGCAGGGCCAACTCTCCAGTAAAAAAGTTTTGATAGATTTTGACGGGAACTGCAAGAAACAGGACTCGTTCTGGATCTCTAACTCGAAGAGCAACGCGATAATTAAGGAATTGACCTAACGCTGTGTGAAACTCTGAGGTGAGTGATGGTGCCAGAAAACTCTTGATTTCAACTGCAATTCGGGCATTGTCCTTCTCTGCTGCAATTAACTGCTCGGCCCCCAAGTCAATCTCCAATCGGCCAGATGATAGATCCAAAATTAATGGATCATGAGTAATAAGCCATCCTTCTTGTTCAAGGGCTTTGACTACTGCGTTATGATAAGCATCCTTAGCCATCACCGCACCTTCTAGATTGAATCTGAATGCATTGTAACCTGTCCAAAG
>JAYKIC010000527.1:0-5383 GCA_035284985.1 Leptolyngbyaceae cyanobacterium | reverse complement strand
GCAGAATAAACCAAAAATTCGTGGATTCTGCCATTACTTCCCGGATGGTATCGGGCTGAATCGCCCAAACGGGTTCACCGGGCAACCACTGGCCGGGGGGCGACAGCAGCAAAATGTAGGTATAGAGGATGGCGATCGCCCACAACAGCAGCGACCCCCAGGGCTGGGGAGCAGGGTCCAGGGAGACCGCCCTATCGACCTCAGCCGTAGCAGTTTTTGGGGCCAGAAAGCGACGCACGAGTGGAGTCACCAGACGAATTAGAAAAAAGGCAGCATGTCCAGGTTTTAGGGGTGGTTCTACCACATCCCTAGCCAGAACAATTTGTCCTGTTGTATCGGAGAGGCGATAAAAACTGGCACCCCGTCCATTGGGAAAAGGAATGCCATCCAGTTCCACATGCCAGATAATCCCAACCGCCTGTCCCTCTCCCGTGGAGATGTCATCAATGACAAACAGCAAATCATTGGGCAAGCCATTACAAGACTCTGTAAACAAGTCCCGGACTGCGGCCCTGCCAATAAATGGTTGGGAAAAATTGAAATCTTGGTAAACACAGTTTGGGTCAATGTAAGCCATCGCTGCATCGATGTCACGACGGTTGATGGCTGCATACATGGCTTCCACAATGTGATGGGCGGCACCAATGGGCGATGACATGGCCATCGTTGGGGTGACATCAGCGGCAACGGTCCCAAGGGACTCAGGTTGGGGTACGCCAGAAGATTCGGGATTCGTCATGGTTACTGGAAAATCTCACGCCTCTTAACACCTGCTAAATCTTAACAACTATAGACCGTAGGGGCGATCGCATCTCACCCGGATCACCCTTACCCCTAGACCATTTTTTCCCTGGCACGGCTACAGCTCAACAGCTCAGTCTAACTAGGGCCTTGAAGCACAGTCTTGGAGGCAATCCGGGTCTTCTTGCGATCGCTCTCCGACAACTCCTGGCCTGCTTGCAACTGGGTAGCGGAACTTTGGAGCACCGTGGCCGCATTGCGATCCCCCATTTGCAAGGCGGTTTTGGCGGCGTGTTGTAACATGGTGGCGGCTCCAGCGCGATCGCCGGACTGCAACTTGGTTTCCGCAATCTGGGTTTGGCGGTACTTGGCTAGGGCAAGGACGTGTTGCTGCACCTGATCATTCGGCTGAGGTTGGGCATTGGCCACCACCGTCGCATCCACGGGAATCGTATCAGAGAACAAATCCTCGCCGGGATTCGTCGGATTTTCATAGCGGATTTGTAACCGGGCCACCGTAGTGGTTCCCTCCGCAAGCTGCCCCACATATAGATTGGCCAGCACCACGCGAGGCGCATCCACCATCAAATCCCCCAATCGCACGATAAACTGTCCCGACTCTTCAATCACGGGCAATTCAATGGTATCGGGCATGACTTGAGCCACGGGTTTTAATTCCGCTAATCGCACTTTGGGCGCAAGGGACATGAGCAAATAGGCATTGGTCAGCCCCACCATTTGAATCCGGTCAAACAGGCGACTAAATTCTCCCACCGCGTCTTCTGGCTTTTCAATATAAGTCAGGGTACCGCCAGCGATATCCGCTACTTTTTCCGCGATATCTTGATTCCAATGATCGCCAAAACCGAGGACGTTCAGCGTCAAGTTATAGCTAGCCGCCAATTCCGCCAATTTCAGGCAGCGATCGTTGTCCCCATGCTCATTTTCGCCGTCGGTGAGGAGAAATGCCTGGGAAATCGTTTCTTCCTTGCCTTTAGCCAGTTCAGTGATGCCCAATTTCATCCCTTCGTCAATGGCCGTGCCACCGCTAGCCGCTAATTTGTCGATGGCCTGTTTGATTGGGGCGGGATTTTCCAAACACTGGTTGGAGACCAATACTTTCGCTTCGTGGTCAAAGGCAATGATGGAGATGCGATCGCCCTCTGACAACCGATCAATAATCGCATTGGCCGCCTGTTTCACCGTTTCCAGCGGCGTTCCTTTCATCGAGCCGCTGTGATCTAAAATCAGGCAAAGATTGAGCGGGGCGGTTCGGCTCACACCATCACTCAGCGCCGAAACAGAGATCGCCAACTGTCGCTGATTGCTAACCTGAGTCGTGGCAATATTGGCATCATTTAAGGCCGCATCTAAGCCCACTTTCATCGGTTTACGCTCCTTTGCTCATCTCTTTGTTTGGTATAGATTGGCTTGTCGATGGAACCCCTGGGATACCCCTTGCAGAGGGCAGGCTTCCCCTCACCGACTTCCCAATCATAACCAGTGAAGTCTTCCTTGGTGCTAATTTTGCACATTTTTTGTTATTCTTGCCGCAAGCTAAGATAAGTAGAGCTATCGGATCACAGCCACACACTGAAAAGCCAGACTTAGGGTTTATGACTACCACCATCGCGTTACCGCCAGCCAAACAACTGAAAAAACTGCAAGCACGGCTCCGGGGGCTAGTGGGGCGGGCCATTCGGGACTATGGCATGATTGAGGCGGGCGATCGCGTCATGGTTTGTCTGTCTGGCGGCAAAGATTCCTATACCCTGCTGGATATCTTGCTGGAACTCCAGCGCAGTGCCCCCATCTCCTTCGAGATTCTGGCGGTGAATCTGGACCAGAAACAACCGGGATTTCCCGCTCATGTCTTACCGGAGTATCTAGAAAACCTGGGAGTGCCCTATCGAATTGAAACCCAGGACACCTACAGCACCGTGACACGGGTGATTCCTGAAGGTAAAACCATGTGTGGTCTCTGTTCTCGGTTGCGGCGGGGGATTCTTTATCGGGTGGCAGCGGAGGAAGGAGTCACCAAAATAGCCCTCGGTCATCATCGAGAAGATATTGTGGAAACCCTATTTCTGAATATGTTTCACGGGGCCACGCTCAAGGCCATGCCACCTAAATTTCTAACCGATGATCGCCAACATATCGTGATTCGCCCCTTGGCCTATTGCCCCGAAGCCGACATTGCCCATTATGCCCAGCTTAAACAATTCCCCATCATTCCCTGTAATCTATGTGGTTCCCAGGAAAATTTGCAGCGATCGCACATCAAACAGTTACTCCAACAATGGGAAGCGGAGTGGCCGGGACGGATTGATAATCTGTTCCACAGCCTGCAAAATGTGGCTCCCTCCCATTTAGCAGACCCGCAACTCTTTGATTTTGCCCAGCTTCAGACTAGCCCCCCATCAACCAATTCAGATTAAAGCCCACATTGGTATCCGATTCGCCCACTAGGGTACCCAACCCATTGCGACCTGCGGCATTACTAGCATACAGATCTAAGCTCAGACCCGTTTTGGGCACGGTATAGCGGGCACCTGCGGCCCACACCACGGTTTCGTCAATCACCGGGGTGACTTCCCCTACCAATTGCAATCCGTCCAGCACTTCATGGTTGACTCCCACGCCAATGCCAAACACTTCGTCCTCGGAGAAGGCGGCAAGGCGAGGGTTGGCAAAGAGGGTGGTGCGATCGCTCACATCATAGGCCATGGGCAGATCGGCAAACAGGGTACCGATTTGGCGATCGTCGTCCGTATCCCGTCCCCCCAACAGCCGAACACCGAGGGAAAAGGGATCACCCTGCTGCTGATTCAGCAATCGCAGTTGGGCACCCACGGCATATTTGACATTATCCCCAGCCTCGTTTTCCGTAATGATGTTATTGGGGGAACTAAATTCCTCAATCAGTCCTTCAATTTGAAAGTCCTCGTCCGGGCTGTAGGCGACGCTGCCGTAATAGCGCTCATTGGTGCCGCCGCCAGTGCTGATCAAAACACTACCGGGCTGTACGGTGTGGGGTGTGGATAAGGTGAAGCCATCTAAAAGCAGTTGGCGATCGCGTTCCGTCAAGTCCTCCGAGGCCCCATCCCGAAAACTGGAGCGATAGCCCACGCTCAAATCCGGCGTGTAGTTCAACTTCAACCCCACCACCGCATCCTCCCCTTCCGGCAAAAAGGCCAGAACACCCGTTGCGGGAGTCACCCCCAAGCCATTGGAAGCGTATAAATCTACCCCAACTTTTGGGGTCACATTATAACGACTACCCACCGTCCACACCAACTGCTGCTCCATATCTTGATCATCCGTGCTGATGGCGTTGCCTCCCGGCCCCAAGGGTAGATTCAGCGTCCCGTAGAATAGCAGGCGTTCCGACGGTTGCCAACTTACCCCAGTGCCCACAGAGAACACGGTACCGTAAAAGTCATTGCCGTTAATGCTGTCGGGAAAGAAGGCAACCCCCGGTGTTAGGTGTAATTGCACCTCTGAACCCACCTCGTAGGTCATGGGCACATGGAGTGAGCCAACCACCTGAGCCTCGGCTCCATCGGTATCGTAAAGGGATGAATCCACTGAAAAGAGTTCTACCGATCCCTGGACTCCCAAGTCAAATTGTTCTTGGTCAAGGACACGATATTTCACGTTAGGGGCAATGGAAAACAGGGTAATGTTGGGAAATTCGCCATCAATGGCACTGGGAGGCGGATCATCAAAATACTGTCCGGCTAGACCAATTTGCCAGTCATCGGTAATCCCCCAATCAATGCTGCCGTAATAGAGTTGACCACCCGTGGCGGGTGCAGGGGAATCATTCGATAGGGTTTGGTGAAATCCCGCACTCATTTGCAAGGCATTATCTGCCAATTGATTAGCGGTTTCTAGATTGAACAAGCGGGTAGGCTGACGCTCCAGTGGCGACAAATCATCGTCCCGCTCGGCTCCGGCATTGGTAATGTTGAGGGTGGGACTATCGACACTCGGCTCCGCCTCTGGGATAAAGTCTGCTTCCGATTCCTCTAATAATTCTTGAATCTGCTGGTCTTCTGGCACTCGATAAATGGGAACACCGGGGGGAATGCCGGGATGTAATTGATGGGGAGGGATAGGATGGGGAGGGATAGAATGGCTGTCATACTCTCCTGTAACGGGACCATCGGTAGCGGGGGGCACCACTAAAATATCCACTTGGGCTACGCAGGTGGCGGCGGGGAGTGGGGCGATCGCTGCCCCTATTCCATCCACCTGAGGGCTGGGGTTAGCCCCATTTGCCACCGATTCTTCACAGTTAATATCTGGAGTATGCCAACCGTTTGAATTTGCTGAATTCAGAGAATTCGCCCCCAACTCAGTGGCGGAATCAGTCAATACTTCCGGGGATGAACCGTTAACCACTTGCAACACCCGATCGACGGATTGGGCATAGGCTTCAGCAGGGGATGAAGGAGCGGCAGGGGGTAACGGCCCTGGTGGGGTGAACGTAGCCAAATCCTGGCTTTCCGATACCGCAACGGCTGGCAGCGGCGCTGCTGACTCTGGGGTCGGCAACGGTTGGGCGATCGCAGCGGAAAATTGCACCCCTGTGGTTTCTGGTGGCGCAAGGGCAGGAACAAGGGTGGTTACACTGGCT
>JAYKIC010000526.1:0-9143 GCA_035284985.1 Leptolyngbyaceae cyanobacterium | reverse complement strand
CAGTTTATAGGTGTCGGCATCGGGGTTAAGCTTCAACGCTTGCTGATAGAGGGCGAGCGCTTTGGCCCATTCCCCCTGCAGTACCTGATCAGCCGCCTCTTGCAGCAAAGCCCCTCTATCTATTGGTGGGGAAACCTTAGGCTCCGAAGTGGGCGATACTCCATTTATCGTTTGGGGAGGATGAGACTCCGTGGTTGCAGGTGGAACTATTGCAGGTGGAACTATTGCAGGTGGAACCGTTGCAGGCGGAACCGTTGCAGATACCCTGGTAGCCCCCTCTGAAGCAAGCAGTGAAGGGGGCTGCGGCTGCGGCTGTGCTTGGGCAGGAAAAGATTGATAATGGGCGATCGCTCCCCGATAAGCTACAACCGCCTTCTCCAGTTGTCCCTGCCCCGCATAAAAATCCCCTAGATTTACCCGCGCCTCCGCATTGTCCGCATCCAAAGTAATGGCTCGCTCATAACACCGTTCTGCCTGACTCAACTGATGGGTGGCCTGTCGGGCTTGGCCCAACAACCGATACGCCTCGGATGAATCAGGATGTTGCAGTAGTTCCTGTTGGGCCATAATAATGGCTTTCTCCCAAGATTGCTGTTCGATGGCATTGAAGGCCAATTCGAGGTAGGTCTGAGCCTCAGGGGAGGTAGACGACATCATATTCATGGTTAAGTGGTCCTGACAGGTTGGGGACGATATTGAAGACTGGGATGAGGGTGAAGACTGGGATAAACTTGGCAGAGGGTCATGATCATGATACAAGATGATGGCCTGTCGATAACACTGATTTGCTTCATCAAAGCGACGCTGTTGCCGGAGCACTTCCCCTAGATTTTGGTGCGCGATTCCGGCTTGAGGATTAAGGGCGATTGCCTGTCGATAATATTGTTCAGCAGTTATCATTTCACCCTGCTGGGCATGGCGATTGCCGATTTGAAGCAATTGCTCAAAATTAGGCGCAGCATCAACAGTTTGGAGCATGATCACAGGTGGCGGCAGACTCATGTAGAATATAACACCTTTATAGTTTCGCAGCTTTAGCACTTTACATTACTATTTACGGGTTAACGATCTTTGATTTTTAGATTGATTGATTAACAAAGTGAGTATGCCCTCAATCGCCGCAGGATCAATATAGATATTTTCCGTCAGCGGGTTAGGGTCCATCAATCGGCGTAAAAGCTCACAATCAAATGTCTCACCAATGACATAGTAATGCTCCAAGTGCAGCCGTTGGCTAATAATCCAATAATCGGTCCGAACATAGTCAGGGGCAAACAGTTCAACCACACGAGTACCGGGAGGACAAAACGCTAGATTGGTCAGACCACTCCCGTGGGGAGCCACAACAATGTCGGCTTGGGCAAAGAGTTGAGCCTGTGCCTCTACTGATAAAGTTTCTGGCCGAATCGTGATAAACCCTAAGGATGACAGGCGATCACCCAATTCTTTTTCATTAATCACCTGGCGATAGGAGGCACTGCTCCGACTCAGATAAAGTCGCGCTCTGGCTGATTGCGGTTCCGAAGGCAGAAAAATCTGTCGCGACCAATTCAGGGTAGCTGAGGGCACCCAGTCCATATGGCCAGGGAACGATGGCACAATTAAATGATCCGCTTGAACGTGGGAACAATCGTCACTGACAATAATCTTTTGCGAAGGGATACCCAAACGCGCCAAGGTTTCCCGCTGAAACCCTTGATTAGTATTGTTCACCACGAACCAATCTATGTCTTGGAGCACAATCCCACTCCGACGCAAAATCTCCAACCGGGGCAGTAAATCAAACATCCAATGGTAATAGACATGGCCCGCTAGACAGGATAAAATGACTACTTTTCCTTTAAGCTGAACCACGGGCGGTAAATTTTGCTGAAAAAATAAGCGGTGATGGCTAAAATCATGCTTAGAGCATCCTGGAAGATACCACGGATAGCAACGGGATAGGTCGCCCAATAGTCCATGATCAGGGGTCATAATGGCGATCGCATTGCAGATCAGCCAAGAATTTTGCTGGGGGGCAATCCAGGCCCGTCCCCTGGGAATCGTTACGACAAAGGCTGGCGGATCAGCTAGGTTGGGGGAAAATTGAACCGAGTGCGATCGCCCAGTGCATTGATACACTTTCTCTTCAACCCACTGCGATTGAAACTGGTGACACAATTGAGCCATACACGATCCACAACTCACTCCCCCACACTGGGGCATGAAAGCTTTGTAGTCTGGTAAGATTGGAATCGAAGCGGTCACCGAAGGCTGCACCGGAGAGTCCGTCCCCCAATTCACCGGAATATACCTAACTCCTTCAACGGCTGTATCGGCAATCCAATCTGCCGTTGAAACATATGTGCGGCTGGGCAGGTTGAAATGAGAATAAGGTTTAGGCGGTAAGGTTAGCGTAGGACGAAGGGAAGATCCCGCAGCCTGATGACAGATCTGATGGTAGTAATCGGCGGCGGATTCTGGAAAACCTTGTTCAAGCAGTTGGGCCAGTTTTAAATGAATCCCCACCGTATCAGTTGCATGTGGGAACTGGAGAGCTTGATGATAATATAAAATAGCAGCATCCTCTTGTCCCATGCTTGCGAGGGAATCCGCTAACCGTTCCCACAAATCCGGCTGATGATGGAGTTGGAGCGATCGCTCGTAATATTTTCCAGCCTGGTCATACCGTTCATACATAAACGATACGTCTCCAAAGGCCCGATAGGTATTGGCCCAAGCCTTCAGTGTAGTGGGGACAGCGGCTTGACGCTGTAGCAACCGCAAAAATTCAACACAGGCATGACGAGCGTGATCGAGGGGATCTCGAATCCGTTGATGCTCCACCATATGACAGTAGCCCTCGACAAATTGGGGTTGCAGCCTAATAACCTGCTGCAAATAAGCAAGGGAGTCAGTCGGTTTGCCCCAATCCAAAAATACCTGGGCACAGTCGTTATAACAGGCAATCGCTTCTGGTTCATGATCGATAGCAGCCTTGAAACAAGCGATCGCCCGTTCGTAGTGATGGTGATAGTGCCAAAGCCTACCCAAATTGTGATGGGCCAAAGCCATGCCTGACTGGCACCGAATAGCCTGTTCATAGGCGGCGATTGCTTGGTCCCACTGCCCTAACGTAACGTATGCCTGGGCCAAGTTATTGTGTAGTTCTGCCCGCAGCGGATCACGGACAAGTCCCTGTTGGAAATACTCAACCGCTCGCTCAAGTCGATCAAGCTTAAAAAACACACAGCCTATATTGTTATAGGCTTCTGCATAGTCAGGATAGGATGCGATCGCACTTTGGTAGTGAGCGATCGCCTGCAAATAGTTTCCTTGCCGATCTTGTTCCAATGCTTTTTTGAAAGAAGACTCAGCTTCAATTGGAAGCATACCTCTCCCTCTCAACGCACACCAACCAAAGGATCGCAAGAACTATATGGATAAAAGCGCTTTTGTTGGCTTGCTTCACACTGCACCCACTTAGGGAAGCCGAAAACCTCTAGCTCTACCCCCATGAATCCCCCCTTGCAAAGGGGGGAAACTCCAACCCTTCCCTTTTGCAAGGGAGTTAGAGGGGAACACGCTAAACGTATACTTCGTACCCCAATAAAAAGTTGCCTATCGGTTGGGAACAGTTAGGGGCTGTAACGAAACACTTTGTACAACTTTTCTGTGAAAGCCTAGTTAGGCAAGAACCTTAGCTTCAGCCGTTGTCAGAGTACTTCATAACGAACCCTTAACATAATGACCCACAAGCTAGCACACACAATAATAGCGCGGCCCTTCTCTAGCCAAAGATTTCAAAGTCAGTAGCCTGAATGGTCAAGTTAGGATCAAGTTTAGCCAGAACTACTTCGTCAGCTGTCGAGCCTGCAGATGGGTTGAAGATAACTTCACCTGTGCTAGCGTTGTAAACAATCTGAGCACTACTGGCTTCAAGCCCTGCAGCATCGATAACCGACTCAAAGCTAACCGCTCCCGCAGTATCCAAAAGGAATGCAGTGTCAGCGGCTCGCAGCGCTATCTTGTCCTGACCAGGCGTAAAGTCATCAATAGTATCAATGCCATTGTTAAAGACATCAAGAACGAAGGTGTCATCACCGCCGCCACCGACTAGCTGATCATCGCCCTCACCCCCAATCAGGGTATCGTTACCGCCGCCACCTTGGAGGCGATCGTTACCAACTCCACCATCCAGGAGGTCGCTGCCGCCGCCACCTTGGAGGCGATCGTTGCCAACCCCACCAAAGATAGTGTCGTCGCCGCCACCACCGCTGAGCTTGTCGTTGCCGTCTTCTCCATAAATTTCATCGGAGCCGCCGCCACCTTTGATCGTATCATTACCGAGACCACCAACGCCGATGTCGTCACCACCGCCCAACGCAATCTGGTCATTGCCATCACCGCCCGCAACTACATCGTCTCCCCCAAGGGTTTTGATGACATCCTGGCCATCACCGCCTTCAATTCTATCGGCTTCCTGCTTCTCCCCAACGATGCGTAGACCCTTTTTTGTTTCATCTAAACGGACTGGATCGGTAGTATTGTTGATTTCAGACATTTGATCTCCTCAGAAAAACGTAGATAGATATCGAAAAAAACTATTTGTGCGTAACTTGCAGCCATAGATGATCTAAGCAAGATTAACAGGCAAGAGCTGTCAAAACAGATTATACAACAAAACAGGGATATTTAGCAACTACCCTACGACTTGACTTTGATCCTATCCAAGCCATGAAGTCTCTAACGAAGATACCAGGCTTTCAGGAAGGCTTATTAAATCTATTCTCAATAAGCTCGACCCAAATTTCCATAATGAGAATTGCTGGATACGTCACACACCCTACACTTGCTGATCAAAACTGTGGTATGATTTTACACAATGAAGGGGAGTAGCTGGGGCGATCGCCCGTTATCTGAATCAACATACTGGTGATGAGCCTGGTTCAGATAGCAAATTAGTTCTTCTGGTTTGTCAGCGAGACCTTCACTAAGTCCACGGAGAGAGTGGGCTTGGTGGGGTCTGCTTAGATATCCGTCATGCCTGCTCAATCCATTCTTCACAGACGTAGCGCATGAATATTTTGACAGGCTTCACCTCCGGGTTATTGCTGATCACCTTATCCGAGTTAGGTGATAAAACTTTTTTTATTGGCGCAATTCTGGCCATGCGCCATCCTCGCCGCTGGGTCTTTGCGGGAGTGACAGCCGCCCTCGCGACCATGACCCTTCTATCGGTGTGGTTGGGCCAAATTGTCTCGCTCTTTCCTCAACATTATGTTCAGGGTGCTGCTGTTGCCCTACTCATTGGTTTTGGGTTAAAGCTGCTCTACGATGCCTATCGCATGACGGGGGAGGAGGCCCTCGATGGAGAGCAAGCCGATGCCCTAGAAGCCGTTGAACAGCGCCAACAGCAGATTATGAGCGGGTCGATCCGATCGGTGGTAATGCAAGCCTTTAGCCTCACATTCATTGCGGAATGGGGCGATCGCACCCAGATTGCTACCATTACCCTGGCTTCGGCCCAAAACCCTTATGGGGTACTGCTTGGCGCAGTGCTAGGTCATACCATTTGTGCAGCGATCGCCGTAGCTTGTGGCAGGTTGATTGCTGGCCGGATCTCAGAACGGTGGGTTACGGCTATTGGTGGAGGACTCTTTATTTGCTTTGGCATCCTTGCTGCCTTGGAACGCCCTTAGCATTCTCCCCTGTCGGCGGGATTCCTCGCTTTCCTCAGCCCAATTCTCACCCGCAACTCAGGCGAGGGGCTTAACCCTTGGTGCCCTAGCCTGAAGGTACAGCAGTACGCCTGACCCTAACCTAATTTAAACACCAATGTCGAAAAAGATGGCACCATCCCGTCCTTACCAACCCTTGTTACTGCGGATTTTACACGGTCTCACGGGACTATTCCTCATCGCAGCCCTGTTGACCGCCTACTGGACCTACGATGTCTACGATGGTCGCTGGGGCCGGATTCCCCTGCCCTCTTATGCCGCTATTGAAGGCATTCACGGCACCTTCGGCCTATGGACCTTGTTGATATTTCCCGCCTTTGTGATCTATGCCTGTCGTCGGGGGCAGCGGCGGCTGATTCAGCCCGATGCCTTGACAAAACTGGCTCAGGTGGGTAAGCCCATTTGGTGGTATTCCCTGAATCGGATTACCAATACGATCGCCCTCCTCGCGCTAAGTTTTGCCCTTTTCAGTGGCAAGATGATGGATGAAAATTGGTTGCCCCAAGGTGATCTGACCCATGCTTGGTATTATGCTCACTTGATTTCCTGGGTGGTGATGCTGGGGGCGATCGCCCTCCACCTCTTGCTACTGGTCAAAGTTGGGGGAACACCCTTATTGCTTTCCATGGTGACTGGGCAGTTTCGTGAGCAAGACAGTCCCGCCCATTGGCCAAGCCACATTTCCCGGTGGTGGACTAAGGTTCAGCAGGGCAATTGGGCTAACGGGTTGCGCCCCATCACCATGATGATGGGCTTGGAACTGACGATCCTAGCCAGTATGGTCGCCGCCTGGATCATTCCCCTAGTGAAGTAGCCATTTCCCAAAGCCGTACCCCTCGCCCTGCTCTCTAGCTGATTATTAGTTGGAAAATGGGTTTCCGTTGTTAATCTATCCTATAAAGGCGATCGCACTAGACACTGAAAGCAACCTGTGGAATGTAGGCTTTCAAGGCTTATGAGCTTATTACGAAAAACACGCTATAGGAATAGTTAGGGGGTTAGTTTTCTTAGATAATCTAGCCCCGCTTTATATCCTTCGATAAAGCCTGATCCCTTGACTTGAATGATGTTAAAACTAGTAGGCGGTAAATTCCCAGGTAAATTCCCAGGTAAATTTTCAGGCGTACTAAATCCTCCTTGTTTAGCTAAATTTACTCCGGTGTTATATCCTGAGGAAAACTCTTCAATATTATCTAAAGTTTTTTTGATGTCTTCCACAATAGGGAGCTTGAGCTTGATAGTAAATTTCAAGTCCACGCCGTCAACAAAACCACTGGCAATACCCTCTTTGTCAAGCGATTTAGTGGCAATGCTAAGTGCTTTCAGAGTCGTTTCAATTTCTTCCAATTCAGTCTTTGTGTTGACAATTGCAGTGCCCCATTCTTGCACAACATTTCCTCCTGTGTTGGCAATTTCTAGAACCTTACCTAAGAAGATAAGATTTGCAGCTCCAAATCCCTGAAAGAATCCGATGAAAGCACCTAAGAGAGACCCTGTTTTACCTGATACAAATTCCGTCACTATCACGTTGTACTGAATAGCCGCAATTAGGCCACTTGGATCAGTGGCATTAGTAGGATTATTACTGACATACCCATATAGATTGGGATCTTGGCCAGAAAACTCAATGGGATCTTGACTGATGAAACGACCTAGCTCAGGATCGTAGTAGCGTGCTCGGTAGTAGTAGAGTCCAGTATTTTCGTCATATTCGCGTCCAGTAAAGCCAAAGCGATCGCCCCCATCAGGATTAGTTTCTGACAGCTTGCGACCAAAACTATCATATTCAATCTGATTGATCAGATCACCAACTGCATCAACAATTCCTCTTACGGTATTGAGTCGATCGGTTAGATACCAAGCTGTCCCATCTTCTGCCCGATAGCGAGCAACCAACTGATCAATTTCGGCACTCGGTAGATAGCGAGCAATGACTTCATTGGCATCATTGAGTTCCGCCCAAACCGTTTCCCCATCGAAAGCGATGGGGATACCCGCCAAGGGTACACTCAAATCATTAATTTCAACTCGAAATTGCCCTGGTTTCTCTGCACTGCTGGTTAAGTCCAACGTTTCTGGTCCATTAAACCCTGGTAAACTGCGGTCGGTTAAGCTTGCTAAAGCGGTATTAATGGTTGTGAGAGAACCTGTAAAGGTAAAAGCAGTATCCTCGATTCCATCGCCGTTTCGGAAGGTCAATCCGGTAGGATTGCCAATGTTCAGAACCCCATTGGCTATGGTTAGAGAGATTTCCAAATCTCCGTCTACCGCATCAATGTCCGTTACACCCAATCCTGGGATGTTTAAAAGAGTATCGGTGGCTATGGTTTGAGCACTAGGAACTTGCCATTGTGGTGCATCATTAATTGAATTAACGGTGATAAATGTAGTGACTGGTTGGGAACTATTTTTCCCATCATTTACCACATAGGTGAAGCGATCGCTTCCATTAAAATTAGGATTGGGCGTGTAGCGAAAGCTCCCATTTTTATTCAGGCTTAACTGACCGTTAGCAGGGTTATCCGCTAATACTACTGTTAACGGATCGCCATCCTCGTCCCGATCATTACTTAATAAACCGTCCCTTAAGCTAACTTGTAAAACCGTATCTTCATCTAGGCTATAGCTTTCCGGTAGGGCGATGGGGAAACGATTTTGTGGCGGTGGGGGTTTATCGTTATCTTGGATGGTGGCGATCGCCTCAGCTTCAGCAATATCAGCATTTTGCGGATTGCTTAACACCAAGCGGAACTGTTCCGATCCTTCATCTAGGTTGTCGTCTAATAACGGCACTCGGATGATCTGAGGTGCTGTGCGGCCTGCACCAAAAGTGAGCGTTCCCTGCACCGCCTCATAGTCCTGCCCTGCGGTGGCCGACTGGTTCACCGTGGCATAGTCCACCGTCACGGCTTGATCCGTAGCTGCGGAAATGGCAACCTCAAACACTACAACCTGTGCTTGTCCTTCAGTAACCGTCGTTCCTTGGACTGAGAGGGTGGGTACCACAGGGGATGGGGTGTCATCGTTGGTAATGGTGATGAATCCGGTATGGTCTGCTAGCACCGCTCCAACCGAGTTACTCAAAATCACCTGGAACTGTTCATCAGCCTCTACAATAGTGTCCCCATTGATGGGGATTTCAATCACCTGACTGACCTCCCCCGGTGCAAAGGTCACAGTCCCGCTAATGGCCTGATAATCCTCCCCCGCCAATGCCGTACCATTTTGGGTGACGTAATCAACCGTGACCGTCTGATCTTTGGCGGCGGATAGGTTAACGCTCACCGTTGCCGTGGTGGTCGCCCCATCCCCCTCATTGACGGTGATATCCGTAACCGAAATCGTAGGCAGTAATTCCGGTCGGACAAATGAGAAATCGACCTTGAATACCAAATCGTCAAAACTGCGATCGCCCCCATTGGT
>JAYKIC010000525.1:0-5189 GCA_035284985.1 Leptolyngbyaceae cyanobacterium | reverse complement strand
TTCTCGCACGGGCACCTGGCGGGGATCAAGGTTAGCCCCCTCCAACAAGGCCGTTAAGGTTTGCCGAGTTCTGAGAAACGGTGAGGTATAAATCAATGCCTTGCTTAAATACTCCGCCCCCAGTTTTTTTCCGGCAGCACGGGCTTGGGCTACCCCTTTTGGGGTGAGGGGAATCTGATGATCGGCTAGGGTGAGTTGATCCGCTCCTCCAACATTGGCCACCGATTCACCATGTCGTATGAGTTTGATCATCATATTTTAAGTTTATTCTGAAATAACAACTGGAACATTAGATAGAAATCATCCCATATTTTAACCATTGTTCATGACCCGATCGGGGAGCGATCGCCCCAATTGTACTCATCTTCCAAAGTTTAAGTTAGGATTAAAGCCATCTTTGTACTCTAGTCCCTAACCCGGTATCGTCGTGTACACTAGTAGATTGGAAGAGTAGGGGTAGGTGATTGCAGGTAAGCCCTAGTAAAGGTCTAGCCTGAGGAAAGTCCGGGCTCCCAAAAGACCGAACTTGCTGGGTAACGCCCAGTGCGGGCGATCGTGAGGATAGTGCCACAGAAACATACCGCCGATGGGATTGATGGTTCCCGTGAGCTTTGCTCGCGGGAACTGTGGTCTACAGGTAAGGGTGCAAGGGTGCGGTAAGAGCGCACCAGCAACATCGAGAGGTGTTGGCTCGGTAAACCCCGGTTGGGAGCAAGGTCGAAGGGGCAACGGTTGGTCTTTTTCCTGTCCCGCTGATGTGTACCGCTTGAGGCGATTGGTAACAATCGTCCCAGATAGATAATCGCCCTCTTAGCGTTTGTCAGGAACGTTGAGAGAACAGAACCCGGCTTATGACCTACTCTTCCCTCTTGCTCTCGTTTCGTATTTTCAGATTAGGAAGGGGAGCGCGTTGGGTTCGACGGTCCTTTTGCGTTCGTTTCTGCTTCAGTTAAGCCATCAATTTCATTGTGTGTATGTAATTTATGACGCTTTCTACTCCCGGTCGCCACCGACAGTTGCAGCAACTCCTGGCCAAGCTAGGAATGATTGAGGTTTCACGAGTAAATTTTGCCTTACTAGACCGTGCGCTGACTCACTCTACGTTCTCCCAAAACCATTACGAACAATTGGAGTTTGTCGGTGATGCGGTATTGCGATTGGTTGCGTCCGATTTTTTACTGACGACGTATCCCCAAATGACAGAGGGGGATTTGTCGGCAATTCGGGCGGTGTTGGTGAGCGATCGCACCCTGGCCCAAATTGGCGATCGCTATGGCTTGGAACGTTACATTCTCACTGGAGCCAGTGCCAGAGGCGACAAAGTGGGACGAGAATCACGGGTAGCCGCCGCCTTTGAAGCCTTGCTCGCCGCTTTGTATCTCAGCACCCACGACTGTAGCCTGATTCAGATGTGGTTTGAATCTCACCTACAGGAATTTGCGGATACGATTCGTCGTGATCCGACCCTGCAAAATTATAAGGGGGCACTCCAGCGACTCACCCAAGGTCGCTACCATCAACTGCCAGAGTATCGCGTTACCGAAGTGGGGACCACCTATGGAGACAAGGAACGATTTCATGCCGAAGTATGGTTGCAAGAACGTTGTTGGGGCAAGGGAAAAGGTCAATCCAAAAAAGCCGCCGAACAAGCTGCGGCCCAAATGGCCTTTTTAGCCCTGCAACAGTTGGAGGAAAATATGGTCGCGTCTAATGTCGCTAATTCTACGGATCGAGCCTTGGAGATGACCAATACCTTGCCCAAATTCAATACGGTGAAGACCAATATGTCTAGTTCCCCTTAGGTTCCCCTTAGACTCAGGCTTGGCCATTTAAAGCCTCCTGGGATTTGTGGGGCGTGGAGTGCCGATCCGCTGAAGCGCTCCCCCAAAAACGTCCAAACCCATGGGGCGATCGCCATCATTCCATTTCTCTGGAGAGCTTAAATATCCATGGCAAAGGGAGAGGGATCTTGATCGCGGCGGTGATGGGTGGGAATGGGTGGCCCTTGGCGATCGCCCACCAACGCCGCCGTCTCTTCCAATGCCTGCCGCAATCGTCGAGCGGCATAGATGGACATATCACGGGGCACACTGATGCGATCGCGCAAATAGCGCAACCCCACCTCAGACCCAGGTGGTGGCGGACAAACCTGGCCCGTAATCAGGCGGGTTAGGGCACAACGCAACGCCTCATCAAATAGGTCCGCCGTTGCCGGATTCACCTGAATGATGTTACGTCGATGCTTAATGACGCGGTGCAACGCTTCCTGACGGGAGGTTTCCGGTTCCTCATACATCACCTCCGGCAATCCGTCCCACGGCCCCCCATCCACCAACTGTTGATTCATTCGGGCTTGATCTGTGTCATTGCGATAGCATCCCCCCATTTGTGGCGGTAAATCATGCACATGGGTATGAAAGTCACTCTGGGTGCCCCGGTAGGTGGGCCGACGTTCCATGGCATCAAACCACGCACAAAAACGCGGATTCCGTAGTCCGCGCAATTCATACCCCTTGTAATAAAACAAACTCGCATTCATCCGTTCCACGTAAGGCGTAAAAATGATATCCGCCGTGCTGAATTGCTCTAAAAAATAGGGACCATCGGTTTGCTCTAGGGCATCCTCCAGCATGGCCACCACGGTTTTGAACTGATCGCTACTCCCCTGTTCCTGACTCGCTGTCCGATTGGGGTAGCATAACCAGGTACACCAAGCCCGGAACAATAACCGTTCTAGCTGCCGTAGGGGGATCACTCGGTCATCCGTCATACTCCACGCTAAGGGGCCAAAGACCTGCTCTAGGGTGATTAAAATATCATCACTTTCCGTAATCAGCCGACCATCTAGTTCCAGGGCTGGCAGCATTCCAGAGGGTACCTTGCGTTTATACCACGCCTCCTTTTGGCCGTAGCAAAACATCGTTACCTTTTCGATGCGATAGGGAATCTGCTTTTCCTCTAACCATAACCAAACTTTCTGGCAGTAGGGGCACCAAGCATGGTTGTCCCGGTACAGCGTCACTCGTACCTGGGATTCGGGTTGGCCAAACAAGCGTAAACGGGCCTGGGCATTCGTGGGACCATTGATGGAATCGGTAGAGAATGGAGCCAGTGCTTCAAGATCAGACCAACTTAAGGGCGTGGTGGTTGGAGGAATGGAGGTAGATGTCATGGTCGGGACTGTTACGGATGAGTCGATAAAGAGGGTGGAGATTTCAGAACCCCTGTTGCGAGTAGGCAGGGTGGGCTAAACGCCTATTCCCAACTTGCTGGGGTTGGTGGCGTTGGTCGTTGCGCTGTCTCCAATTACGGATGGCGATCGCCTGCCTTGCCATTGGTGACACATAGGACCGATCAACCCCATCATCCAAGGCAGTTTCCTGCTTCGGATAATCTCTCCCAAGGGTTGTGGTATTCAAACAACCTGCCAAGTCATCCACATGGGATTCAAGATCTAACGCTCGCAGGACTTCATCCACCGTTTGATAGCGTTCATGGGGAGACACCTTGAGCATCTTAGTCAGGACTTTACAGAAATAGGAACTAATTGCCACATCTCTTTCCCAGAGGATGTCGCCAGTGGTCGGATTATAGTCAAATTCCAACGGAGGTTTCCCTGTCAGTAGATAGAGACAGGTCACACCAATTGAGTAAATATCACTAGAAAAGGTGGGACGTAGGGCTAATTGTTCAGGTGGCGCAAATCCAACCGTTCCGACAAACTGGGTAGTTTCCTCGGTGGCACTGTCTCTGATGTGGGTAATCTGCTCTTTTACGGCACCAAAGTCAATCAGCACTAAGCGATCGTCGTCGTAACACCGAATAATATTAGGGGGTTTAATATCCCGATGAATTACATTACGGCTATGGACGTAGCCTAATATGGGTAAAATTTCTTTGAGGAAAGTACGTACTTCATTCTCAGATTGTATCCCCTTTAGCTTTATTTCCTTGGCGAGATTGCTGCCCCGGATATATTCCTGAATCAGATAAAACTGCCCCCCCATCTCAAAATATTCCAACAACCGGGGAATATGGGAGTGCCCCCCCAACTGTCCCAAGGTCTTGGCTTCTCGCTCGAAGCGCTCCTTAGCTTTGTCCAAAATACTGGGATTGCTGACCTTAGGGGACAGTACCTTGGTAACGCACAAGGGATAGCCCGGCAACATCATGTCTCGGCAGAGGTAGGTCACACCAAAACCACCCCGACCTAGGGAACGTAGAACACGGTATCGGTTGCGAAATAAGGCTTTGGAACGACTAAACTGGTCCAAAAGACTATCCGTCTGCTTAGACGGTGCCGCCTTAAATGGCAATACATCTACAGGGGAATCCATTGACTTACTTTTCATCACGCCACGATTGTAAAACGACTAAGACTCACCAAGCTGCTCCCTTATCCTAACGTTAAACACCCTTTGCAAACGAGTTAAAGGCTACATAAAGCCTCCGCAACTGTACCGAGGATAATTTTGGCACAATTAACCTGGACTGAGCTACCCCCGATTAAGTTTCTGCCTAAATCCTATCGGCTTTTAGGTAAAAGTATCTAGGGATAGACTTTAATACTCAAGAGTTCTTGGTATTTTCACACATTTGCATGAAGAATCAGTCCTAGTCCGGAACATGGGAAATACCAATGCCGGCTGGGGTTGGGGGTACGTCGCTTCAAGGGAGTTTTATTGCACCCAAAAGGTGGTGAAGTCATAGCCTAGGGTGGCTAGCATTTGCCGCAGCAAGGGCATACTGAGACCTAAAACATTGCTGTAGCACCCTGTAATGGCTTCGACAAAGGCGCTACCTCGGCCTTCTAGGGTAAAGCATCCGGCGCAATGCATCGGTTCACCTGTGGCGATATAGGTGTGGATTTCGTGGTCACTGATTTCAGCAAACTGGACCGTTGTGGACCGATGTTGCACGAGTATTCGCTCCTCCAGCCCTAGCTGAAGTTGGATTAGGGCATGACCTGTGATTAAGGCTCCGGTCTGGCCACGCATGGTTTGCCAGCGAGCGATCGCTTCAGCTTCATCTTGGGGTTTGCCATAAACTTGCCCCGCCATCACCAATACTGAATCACAGCCTAAAATAATTACCCCCGGATCATCAGTGCCAGAGGGCATGGTTGCATATTTGGCGGTGTAGGTCTGGGCGATCGCTTGCGCCTTCCCTAAGGCCAGTTGTTTCACCAA
>JAYKIC010000524.1:0-8634 GCA_035284985.1 Leptolyngbyaceae cyanobacterium | reverse complement strand
CATCTCCTTCCTGCTTTTGACTTTGCCTCCGTTGAAGAAGCGGTGGATGCTCGAATTGATCCCAACGTTAGAATTTTGAGTAGCTTTGCCCCCGACGCGGTGCAGCAACAGGCCATTATTGGCAGTATTCGGGGCGCTGATAGCTTTAATTGGGGCTACGATCCTTACCATTATGGGGTGCCGGAGGGGAGCTATGCCACCGATCCCCACGATGAAACTCGGGTGATTGAATTTCGGGAAATGGTACAGGCTCTAAATCAAGCGGGTCTTCGGGTCGTCCTAGATGTGGTCTATAACCATACCTTTGCCAATGGTTTGTATACCCAGGCTGTTTTGGATAAGGTGGTTCCGGGATATTATCACCGCTATACCCGTGAAGGATATCCCCATAGTTCTAGTTGCTGCGCTGATACGGCCGTTGAGTTCGATATGATGCAAAAGCTCATGGTTGATACCATCATGCGCTGGATCAAATCCTATAAAATTGATTCTTTTCGGTTCGATTTGATGAACTTGTTGACTGCTGAACGCATGATAGAGCTGCGCGATCGCGTCCAGTCCCTGACCCTAGAGAAAGACGGGGTTGATGGTGAGTCGATTTATATTTATGGTGAAGGGTGGGATTTTGGTTCGGCCCGTGACAATGGTTTCTATCATGCCAATCAATATAATATGGCGGGTACGGGTATTGGTACCTTTAATGACAAGATTCGGGATGCCCTCCATGGGGGATATGGGGGCGGATTTCCCGGTAATCATCGTCAAGGCTTTATCAATGGCTTGGCCTATGACTGGAATGGGTATTTTTACCCTGAACGGTTCCGTAACGATCTCCGTACCATAACGGATCGCTTGCGTATTAATTTGGCGGGTAGTTTGCAAACCTATAAGATTCAGGACCAGAATGGTCATTATGTTGACGGTCGGAGTTTGGGCGGGGCGGGCTATACCCGTGATCCTCAGGAGAGTGTCAATTATTTGTCGAAGCATGATAATGAAACGCTCTATGATTTGAACCTGTTTAAGATGCCCTTGGGAGAAGCTGGAATGGCGGTTACGTCAATGGTTGAGCGAGTGCGATCGCAAAACATGGGTCTTAGCATGGTGGGGTTGAGCCAGGGCATCCCCTTTTTCCATCTCGGTAGTGATATGCTCCGGTCCAAGTCCCTTGATCGGAATAGTTACGACTCCGGTGATTGGTTTAACCGAGTGGATTTTACTTACCAAGACAATAACTTTGGGGTAGGGCTACCCCCAGCCTGGAGTAATCAATCCCGCTGGTCGGAGATGGCTCCCCTATTGGTGAACCCGTCGCTCAAGCCAGACCAACACGATATTCTTGCCTCTGTTCACCATCTCCAAGAAATTCTGAAAATTCGTCAAAGTTCTAAGCTGTTTCGTCTGGAAACCGAGACGGATATTAAATCACGAGTTCATTTTCACAACACAGGGCCAAATCAGAAGGACGGGTTGATCGTAATGTCCATTAGTGATGATCGGTTGCTGTCTCTGGACCCTAATTACAAGGAAGTGATCGTTTTGTTTAATGCGAATAAGTCTACCCAAAGTTGGACGATTCCCAGACTCAAGGATGCAGCCGTATCGCTCCATCCGGTGCAGGCTGAATCCTATGATGAGATTGTGCGGACCGCCTCTTTTAATCCAGGCTCCGGAGAGTTTGTTGTGCCTGCCCGTACCACTGCTGTATTCGTGGTGCCTGAATAGTAGTCTGTGGAAGTGTTTGGGGAATCAATACTGGAATGCTTGTTATCCAAAATGAACGGCTACTGAAATTGATCAAGCCTGATTATTCGGTAGCGGATATTGATGCACTAATTGATTGTTTGCAACGGCAGGGAACGTTTGATTTCCCGGCCCTAGCCAATGGGTTGTTTCCCGCAGCCCTATTGACGGCGGAAACGGCTTATACGGGCTATGCCAATGTGTGGGTGCGGGATAATATCCATGTGGCCTATGCCCATTATGTTGTGGGGCAGACGGATGTGGCGGTGAAAACGGCCCAAACGTTGCTGAGCTATTTTAGTCAGCACCGCGATCGCTTTGAGGCCATCATCCAAGGTCAAGCCGATCCCAATCAGGTGATGAGTCGGCCCCACATTCGCTTTAATGGCGTAACCTTGACGGAAAATGAGGAAAAGTGGCCCCAAGCCCAGAATGATGCCCTGGGCTATTTTCTCTGGCTATATTGTTTGCTCGTGCGGGATGATTTAATTATTCCTTCGGCTGAATCGGTGGATACCCTTGCCCTGTTTCCCTTTTATTTTGAGGCGATCGCCTATTGGCAAGATGAGGACAGCGGCCATTGGGAAGAAGCCCGCAAAGTGGAAACCTCTAGCATTGGGGCGGTGGTGGCTGGATTGAAACTACTGCGACAGGTTCATTTAAAGCCTGCTTTTGTGAATCACTGTTGCCAGTATCAGGGGCAATTGGTGACACTGCCCATGCTAGATGATTTGATTGCCAACGGCGAAGCGGCCCTCAGTGCCATTTTGCCAGCGGAATGTATTCAACCCTCTCCAGAAAAGTATCGACCCTATGATGGCGCACAACTGTTTTTGATCTATCCGCTGGGGGTGGTGAAGGGGGCGATCGCCGACCAAATTTTAGCCAACATCCTTACTCACCTCACCCGTGATGTCGGCATTTGCCGCTACCTGGGCGATTCCTTTTGGTGTGCCGATTACAAGCAAAAACTAGCAGGCGAACTGCGAACCGCTGACTTTAGCGACAACATGGCCTTACGGGATCAATTGCTCAGACCCGGAGAAGAAGCCCAGTGGTGCATTTTTGACCCGATTGTTTCCGTGATTTTTGGCCAAAAATACCAGGAAACCGGAGAAGCAATCTACTTGCAGCAGCAAATTCATCACCTGAATCGTTCCTTGGGCCATATCACTGGAGTGGATAGCGAATTTGGGGGGTTTAAGTGTCCAGAACTGTATCACCTAGAAAACTACCGCTACGCCCCCAGTGATGCGACCCCCCTATTGTGGACTCAAGCAACCCTGAGGATCGCCCTGGCAAAGATGAAGCAAACGCTGCTTTAAGCGTAGATCCAACCGTACCTATGTTCCTGGCAACACACTCTTGGAAATCACACCATGAACCCCCCAGTTACCATCCACCACTTGTGTGACACCAAAATCTACAGCCACAGACATGAGGGAAATGGCCTCATCCTCCGATAAGTCCTGGGTTGTCATCAAAAAGTGGCGCATTTTGCGAAAGGCATCTCGCATCGCACCATCGACCGATGAGTTGCTATAGATATCCTGCTGGGCGGTTTCCCCTAGTTCCGCCAGATAGTTGGCATAGCTAAACCCATGAACCACATATTCATCTTCAGTTTCCAACAGGGGATAGTTCAATTCATCAAGGATGGTTCCACCCAAGTCGGCCTGTTTGTGAACCACGACCTTAATGACTCCCGTTAAGGATGTTTCGATGGCGGTGCCTGCCAATTCCGAATCCCCCTGGGCGGCATGGGGATCGCCTAAGGATAGCAATGCTCCCTCCACTGCCACGGGGTAATACATCGTTGCGCCCTTGCCAATTCGCCAGTTGTCAATGTTGCCGCCGAAATACCCCGGAGGAATGGAATCCACAATATCTGTTTCCTTGGGCGCTAACCCAATCACGCCAAAGTGGGGGCGAATGGGGACACGAACGTTGTTGAGAACTTCAAAATTCTTGCTGATGGTGTTGTGATCCACCGGAACACCGGGATAGTCAATGATCTCATGCACCACGCCATAGGGGTCAGTTTGGGGTACCCAACGGTAGTTATAGACGGCCTCGGCCCAATTTTCTTGCCCGGTGGCATCGACTTCATAGATGGTGATGACTTCACGGGGTTTTGGCTCTTCAATCATGTCGTTGTAATGATAGCCCCACCATGCAGCGGCGTTGCTGCCAAAGGTTTTACCTTGATAACTGGGGTTCCCGCTCGGTCGGGGTTTGACATCTAGAATCTGTACTTCTAGGACATCTCCCGGTTCAGCCCCATTCACGTAAATCGGGCCTGTAAGAATATGGACACCAAAGCCTTCTCCGGCTCCTCGGCCAAAAATTGAGGCATCCATTGGGCCTGCGCCACGGCGTTCAACGCCTTTGAAGTCAGGGGTCCAGGCAAATACACTCTCCGCTCCTGGATCACCGTTGACCATCCGATCCGCATCGTCGTTGGCGTGGTGGGTCAGGGTTTCAACGGTAATGATATCGCCTGATTCCACCCTCAGTTTAGGCGGTAAGGACTGGCTAAAATAACCCCAGTGAACCGTATCAGCGGTAGCAGCTAGATAATGTTTGTGGGCAGCGGCTAACACTCCTTCATGGTGGAGTAGCGCCGAAAGGCTCCCTAACGCGATCGCCATTAACAGACACAACACCCCATATCCCCACGGGGATCTCCAATTTCGCACCATTTCTATTTTCCTCACCAGATCTCTAAATAGTTTTCAATTTATCCTATGGAAGAATTGTTCTGAGAGTGGTGTTGCCTGACACGGTTGTTCCGGCTTGGCTCAGGTTGCAATATTTTGTAATCTAAACGATGGGCATCCCGTTCAGTCTAGCAACAGGGTTGAGAGTCCCTATGGGTTAGCTTCCTTTGCGCCAAGCATGAGGTCGGGTTATGGCAGGGTGCCCGTGTCGTGGCAGGATTATAAAGTGTATTAATCAGGACTATAGTATGACCGGACAGCAGCCCATTATTTCTAGGGATGGCGATCGCCCCACTCCCCGCCATTCCTCCACCCAGACCGCCCTACACCCGGTGGGTCAAACCATCGTCCCCAAATTGAAGGGTCTCAATGTCTATCTCATTGGCATGATGGGATCGGGAAAATCTACGGTGGGGAAAGAGTTGGCGATCGCCTTGGGGTACCGCTTTTTGGACACCGATAGCCTGATCGAGCAAGCCGCAGCCCAGCCCATTCGCCAGATTTTTGCCGAATCCGGTGAAACCAGCTTTCGTCAACTGGAAACCCAAGTGTTGAACCAAGTATCCGCTTACAAAAAAATGGTGATTGCCACAGGGGGCGGCATTGTGCTAGAACGGCAAAACTGGAATTTCCTCCACTATGGTGTCAGCGTGTGGCTAGATGCCCCGGTAGACGTACTGTATGAACGAGTGAAGGGCGATCGCGATCGCCCCCTCCTCAAAACCGATGATCCTCAAAAAACATTACAGACTATTTTGAATCAGCGCCAACACCTGTATGCTCAAGCCGATGTGCGGATTCCCATCACCTCCTCTGACAACCCCACCCACGTTGTCGCCAATATTCTCGCTGGTATTCAAGCCCAGCTTAAACCGGACCTCATTCCACCCCAACCCGGTGATTTTGAAATCCGCTACGATTCTTAAACCAGACCGTAACCCAAATCCTATAGGGACTTTTTAGGAACTCGAAAGATATGACCCACTCCATTGATCTCAGCCCTTCAGAACAATCCGATGCTGTTCGTGTGCGCGTCTTAAGTGAGGCTTTGCCCTACATCCAAAAATTTGTAGGACGAACCATTGTTGTCAAATATGGGGGAGCGGCCATGAAAGATAGCACCCTCAAAGCCACAGTCATGCGAGATATTGTCTTTTTGGCATCCATCGGGTTACGCCCAGTGGTAGTCCACGGGGGTGGTCCAGAAATTAATACCTGGCTCAACAAACTGGGCATTGAAGCCCAATTTAAAAACGGTCTGCGAGTCACCGATGCCCCCACGATGGACGTAGTAGAAATGGTGCTCGTCGGACGAGTTAATAAAGAAATTGTGGCGCTGATCAATACCGCTGGCGGATCAGCCGTAGGACTTTGTGGTAAAGATGGGGGGCTGATCCGTGCCCGACCCAGCGACCAGGAAGGGATTGGCTTTGTCGGAGAAGTCAGCCAGCTCAACCCCAAACTAGTGGAGTCCTTAGTGGATTCCGGCTATATTCCAGTTATTTCTAGCGTTGCCGCAGATGAAACGGGTCAACCTTACAATATCAATGCCGATACCGTGGCTGGGGAATTAGCCGCTGCCCTAGGCGCTGAAAAGCTCATTCTATTAACCGACATCCCTGGCATTTTGCGAGATAAGGACGACACCTCAACCCTGATTCCCAAAATGGACATTCAAACGGCCCGCAATCTGATTGACGAGGGTATTGTGGCAGGCGGGATGATTCCCAAGGTGAGTTGCTGTGTTCGTTCCCTCGCCCAAGGGGTGAAGGCTGCCCATATTCTGGATGGTCGAGTTCCCCATTGCCTTTTACTGGAAATCCTTACGGATGCAGGTATTGGCTCAATGATTGTGGCCTCTGAATATGCCTAGAAGCCTGTAGAGGCGTAGGGCAACCCCTGCCTTTGAAAGGCTAGAGCTTCGCTGAATAGTGGATAGCGCTTTGGGGTTGTAAGGGATTTGCTGCTCCGCAAGACATATCGATTAGACGGCTAGATTAGGCAGCGGGTATACCCCGCTGCCCCTCACCCCGGCTTTTAGCTAATCTTGTAGGGGTTTCTTGTAGGGGTTTTAAATTCCCTGTTTGATTTGGAGAATTGGCCGCTCAAGCCGACTGGTTTGTTCCCCGTTCGCCCCGCCCGCGAGTAAACTGCGGGTGTGCGAACCTAGCAAGAGTGGCATTCTGATAAATCCCTACAAGATTAGGGCTTTTAGGCCGCAGTCGATACTCGCTCCATCAACCTGGAAACTGTATGAATATTACTGGTGGTCTGGGTGGGTGCTTGTTCTGCCTCACTGATGTGATGCGATCGAGGTTCAGGGTGGACCACCATCCATTTCCCCGTTTCAGGATCACGAATCGTATGGAACGGGTTTTGCTTCAGCGGTTTGTTTGATACTCGCGCCATCAGTTAATATTTCACTCCACAAGTCAACCATTACATATCACTAGCAGTTGGCAGAAGCCGTCAAGATCCTAGCCGTTACCTAAAGTTACAGAATACCCTAAGTAAAAATTCGGTCTTAAAAAAGCTATAACCGGAACATTATTAACATTAGACTAAGTTGATGTTCGAGAGTTCCGTAAAATCTCGGACCTTTGATTCATTTACCTTAGTATATCTAAAATTTTACGAATGGTTAACTTTGTTAGCTTTATTGATAAATAAACAGACGTTGGGCAGCGCGGGTGACAGCGACGTAAAGCAATTGATTCCGTTCCTGGATATTACGGTTATTCAAGGTATTGGGAATGTCCACAAAGACGTTTTGGAAGGTTGAACCTTGAGACTTATGAATGGTTAGGCAATAGGCATAGCTCAGGTTATGAAATAGGGTTTTCAAGTCCCAGTATTCTTGCCATCGTCTGAGTCCTGCATATTCCCGTAGTCGTTGGTTAAATCGATCCAGATTCAATTCATGGAGGACGGTGAGATGACGGATATTGCCTTCATCGGTCAAGACTTGGAGATACCAGACTGACCATTCCCCGTCTTGACCTGTGGTGACTTCAAGCACTTCACATTCGCCGGAGTTTTGCAAGACGATGTTGTCTTTCACGAAGCAGGGGGCATTGGCGATCAGGCGTTCCCCTTTGACAAATCGGGGGGTGTCGGGACCGTAGATGGTTTGGCGAATCAGTTGGTTGAGGTAATTGACTCGTTGGTTGGTGTAGGCGAGGACGCGCACGTAGTCGGGGTCATCTTTGTAATGGTCGCTTTGGAAGGCCCGGATAATCAGTTTTTCCCATTGCTGGAGGGGGGCTATGGTGACTCCTTCGGTGCGATCGCCATTCATTTCGGCAGTAAACTTTGGCAGATAACGATTATCCAGATTATTGCGGATGGACTCTGCCAATACGCCAATGGCCCCGCCGTAGCGGACGACTTGGGTTAAATCGGAGCGATCGTAGATTTCACTAAAGGCTTTGGACTCCCGTTCCCCAATGGGGGGTAATTGGGCGATATCCCCCACAAATAGCACTTGGGTCCGTTTGTGCAGATCTGAGACCGCATTGGTCAGGAGCAGCCACATTTCTGCGTTGATCATCGAGGCTTCGTCTACTATCACTAAACGGTAGCGATCAAAGGTGTTTTCGCTACCCGGATCGGGCTTGAAAATTTGTTTGCCCGTGGTCGGGTCAATGTCTGGTTTTAGTCCTAGCAGTTTGCAACAGGTGAGAGCATCCACATTGGTGAGTTGCCAGCGATTGGCCATGGTGGCGAGGACTTTAGTGGCTTTGTTGCTGAAGGCGGTGAGGACAATTTTGCGGCGATCGCCCCCCTGACGCAATTTTTTGATCAGTGCTTGCAACAGGGTAGTTTTCCCGGTGCCGGCATAGCCGGTCAACAGATGTAGTTTTCGCCGCCCACGTACAAATGCTTCCAATTCCTTCAACGTTTGCTGTTGTTCCGGGGTGAGGGTAATGCCGGGTAAGATGTCCGGCATTGGTTTAGACGTTTCTGCGGCTAATGGCTTAGTCGTCTTGTCCGCATCATAGACCGCATCCGTGGCATCACTCGCCGCTGCCACCATTCGCTGCGTAGACGATGGTTCGGTGGCGGCATAGGTTAGGGGTGGGCGATGAGATGACTGGGACATCATCCGGTTATTTGTTGACACCATTGGGAAAGGAAAATACGACCGGACCGTTGTTCTGTAATCGTACCC
>JAYKIC010000523.1:0-11203 GCA_035284985.1 Leptolyngbyaceae cyanobacterium | reverse complement strand
TACTGCCAATAATGGCCTGTTGCTGCACCGCGTCGGGGGCAAAGCTACTCAAAATTCTAACGTTGGGATCAATTCGAGCATCCACCGCTTCTTCAACGGAGGCAAAGTCAAAAGCAGGAAGGAGATGAAGATGGGTCAGCCCAGCCTGGGATAGATTCATCAGATGTCTCATCCCATCGGACTGAGGGTTGCCATTCAGACCGTTATAGGTAAACGCCTTGAAAGTTCCCCGATGCTGGGCAGGCACTGACTGGTCATCACGGCTAAAGTCCCGTACATGTACTTCGTAAATGGCGATGTCTTCAGGCACCGTAAACCCTGGCTTTTCCAAGGAATCCCAACCATCGGGCTTAAGACTTGAATCATGATCTAAGTCTAAAATCTGGCTCAAACGGCTGTTGGTAGAAAGCCCGACGGAATAGGGGTCCGTTACCAGGTTCGTTTCAATTTGCCGAGTAGTTGGGGTATAAACTTTCACTTCGTACTGGTAGTACTGCTTGTCCCAACTGGGATCACCTTGCACACTCCACACTCCAGTGTCGGGATCAAACTGCATGGGTTCAATCTCGACCTTAGTGGCCGGATTCGCATCGATAAAGCGACGGAGAACGACTGACTGGGCGGTAGGGGCCCAAAGCTTAAGCGTGGGAGCACCATCCTTGTAAATCACCCCCAGATCGCCATCATAGCTATATAAGTCGTCAAGAATACCTTGGAGTTGCAGCCCGGTAGAATCCATTAATTTGCCGTTGGTGTCGTAGGCGGCGATCGCCACCTCACTCCGCAAAATATCGGGGATTTGTCCAGTTATTGATCGGGGTAACTGCCAAGCATCATAGCCATTGATATAGGGGAACTTGCGATTACTATACCAATTCAAAGACTGGTGCAAGTTTAGAGGAATGCCTGAGCCATAACGAACAGGCACCAAGAGATCCCCATCGGTAGCATAATGTAATTCATAAAATGCCCCGGCGGACTGGTTCCAGGCAATGGTTCGGGCATCGAGCCAAATGGCCCGTCGATCCGTTGGAGCATCCGGCAGGGGGCTAACCACCAAGCGACCATTCCCTTCATTTTGCCAACGGACCTGAGCGGGTTCCTGGGAACTACACCGGGTTGTAAATTCGTAAAGCCCTGTCTCTGGAGTAATGGTTATGCCGTATTCATCGTTATAACCAATATCGCCACTGTAGGACATGGGGGTGATGTGGACATGGTTCCAGTCTCCCCCAAATTCATCCACCTCACCCCAGTAGAGGGTACAACTAATGTTCTCTCCTCGACCGGAAAAGTTTGTCACCATTGGCTCATACACCTGGGTGTATACGGTGAAGGATTTACCTAAGGAAAGAATATTGTTGGACAACCCACTGGGATACATATTACCCACCCAGGCTAGTACCTGCTCTGGTTCAGCATAGCCACGCTCTCCACCATGAAACAGAGACATCCCCAAAAATAATACAACAATAGCCCGGACCCAATACGCTTTCATCGTGAACGTTCCCCAACAGTTACCATCAACCCTAAAAAAAGCCCAGTAGCACTGCCACTGGGCATACCAGTTCGCTATCTTAATCAAAATCCTCGCGCTTTTAGCTCAGCCCTGATGGCATACCAGTCCACTGGACGAAACTCTGAATCGGGGCCACCGTTCGAAGCGGCATCTGCCACAATTGGCTCCAGCTTATCTTGCTGCACCAAACCGACAACGCCATAGGAACCCAGGAAGAACTCTAACTCACGGTTGTCAGACATCAGCCACTCCTGGTTATGTCCGGTACCGCCATAAGTTAAGCGATCGCTATCCAAGGCCATGCGGAAACTGGCACTATCAGGATGTACGCCAATCTTGTAGTGATCAATAGCCCGATCGCCTAGATTAATCACCACATAAACCCGGCGGCCTGTAGCAAAATCAATTCGCTCAAATACAATGACCTTATTTTCATTGTCGATCCACCGCAACATATTGTGGTGGATGTTATAGGGTGCAAACGCATCTTCAAAGGTAAAGAAATGCTTCATGTCACTCTGGAATTGAGCTAGCTCTTTGACTTCGGGGAACTCAAACCGCTCCCAATCAATGGGAGAGTTGTTATTTAAGTTACCGGGCTGTAAGGTCCAGAGCTGAACCATGTCTAGATAATAGGAACTCGCAAATAGGGTCAGGGCAGACCATGACTGAATTTTACGGGTATGAACCCCACCTTGAATGGCTTCTGCGAGGTAACGACCACGGGTTTGGAACGGATTCCCCGGATTGGCGAATTCATCATGGTTGCCAGGATAGTACAGTAACGCCCGTGGCCAATCCCAAGAGAGCATATAATCCAACCGCCCGGTGTCAATTTCATCCCGATATTTAATGATGTTTTCGGTGAACCAGAGGTAAAAGCGATCGCTATAGGTGGTCAACAATCCAGCACCACCGATGCCACGGGCACGGTTAAGGTACCAATCGCCAAAGTAACCTTCTCCAATCACCACTGCCTTGGGCTGATACAAATCCACCGCAGCAGTCAATTCCCGCAAAAAGTCTCGACCATAGGGCTGGGAGTCAATCCCATTCACATTGTCAACCCGCAACCCATCAAAGCCATAATCCAATACATTGACCAGCGCCGCTTCGATTAAATTCCGCCGAATTTCCGGGGTATAGGTAAAGCGACGAGTGCCCCACTCTGTCCAAGGACCACCGTACAGTTCCCAACCATCTTCACGGTGATATTGGGAAAACCCAAGGGGATAAAAGGCACGGGGAGGTTCATTGCCAGTGTCGGAGTAGTGGCTGTAAACCACATCAAGCACCACAGCCACATCAGCCTTGTGGAAAGCATTAACCATTGCGGCTAATTCATCAGGACTACCGAAGTCTGCATGTTTGCCATAGTAATTAATAGTGATGTAGCCAAAACGCCAATCTGGAAAATAGGGAGAATCCGGTGCCCAAAAGTCAACGTGAGTGTCCAAGGGCATAAATTGAACCGCATTGTAGCCCAATTTGGCCATCTCCTCCGGCAGACCACACTCCCCGACGAAACGATAGAGTTCAACAATGTTATCAGCCCCAGTCTGGCCATAAAACTGGGAATTGGGGTTAACACAGGACCATTTTAGGGCCAAGGATACAATGTCAGTTTCTGCAATAACCAATTGCTGGCCCCGCAGATCAACGGGGGGGGCTAGCTCAGTCGCAGCAATCGGGGTCCGCTGCCAAAAGACCGCGTTGAGGTTGTCATCCCGGTAATAATCGTAGAATCGCTTATTGAAGGCTGGGGTAGAAAATAGGGAAGCGGCCATATCGAGGCGATCGCGGCCATTTTGATCCCGGAGACGATATTGGGCCTTGTGATAGTTATTGGGGGGTAAGGTCGCTTCGTGAACATTCGGATCAGCGGCTGACGGATAAAGCTGATAAGGACTGAGGTCCACCCCATTCCCCCAGTTGTTAAAGTCACCAATCACGGTCAAACGCTCATGGGAATTCCCCACCAGCACCCTTAACGTGAGGGTGCCATCCTCATTAAAAGTAGCACCAGCGGCGGGCTGGAAATTCTCAGGGTTGGCACCCGGCTCCCGCCCTAGCGCCTCCGCCGAGGCTAATTGTAAAAAGGCTACATCCGGGCTAATGACATAATTTTGGCGATCGCCCACCTTGGCAAACAAAGGTGAAGTCACGCGGTTAACCGCTTCGGCTTCCGTAGCCTCCTCCACCTCCTCCACGATGTCTTCCAGGCTTTCCTGTACCGAATCTAAGACAGAATCAGCAGCGAACTCACCGCCATTATCAACCGGACTGGGAGCAGCGTCCAATTCATTATCATTTGGTATGGCAACAGAATCTACAGACATCTCCCCATCTGTGGCTGCCCCCTCTTGATCAATCGCTGCCTCATCTAAATCAATCGCTGCCTCATCTAACGATTCTCCTTCTTGCACATCATCCGTGTCAGCGGGAGTAACCGATGTAGCCGGAGATTCCTCCACTGGCATCTCGTCAAAAGAGGCCGAAGAATCATCCGTAAAACCCAGTGATTCAATAATTGACTTCCATAACTTTTGCAAGAATGAAAATGAAGAGGAAGGTTCCCCCACTTCCACTTCAGCGAGGGAAGTAGCTTGGGATATGACAGATGAGATGGCCTGATTTCCAGAGTTAGCCTCCCAACGAAGAGACTGCTGACCAGAAAGGACAAACTCGATGGGCTGCTTGACACTTTGGCCGACAACGTTAGAAAAAGCATTTGCCTCTGTAGTAGGCAGTTGGGCAGTTGGTTGAGCAGCCAGTTGACAGGCCAAACAAATTGCTATGATGTCCATTCTGTATAAGTTTGCTTACCTTGATAATAAAGTTGAACAATTGTACGGCTGACATAGTAAAGCACGTAAACCGAGATGGTCTACCAAACCTCTCCATCATCTTAAGGGGTTGCCCCCTTCAACTCAACCGAACCTAGGTCTTCCGCAATTAAAAAATCAATGCATCGAGGCGGTAGTATTGTAGAGCAGCTAGGGTTCCTAAAACCAGGTATGATCAACCAAAAAAGTAAAATTTAAGGCATCTCCCCATTGCCCACTGTCACACTACTCCTGGCTCATTCAGCAGAAGATCTAACCAAGGCTGAAGGTTACTTGAGGTTAATCTAAGTGTGAGACACAAGCACCACTACCCTATTTTGAAGCATAATGGCTTTTCTACCTCCACAACCGTCACACTACATTATCAGGAGTTGTAGTGGCAAATTCTTTCACGAATTTAGACTATCCCCACTCAGCTTAAATTGTAAATGCAGCTTACTTTTGTAGTTATTGTAACTAAGAGACTTGCTTGAAAATCAACGACCAGAAGGGGGCAACAGATTCAACTCGGTATATGTCCAGCACACTCTAACTCTAGTAAACTTGGAAAACCTAGCTGTTCGGCGCTTAATCCCCCCACCGTCTCCGGGCACGTTTCGCCCAAGTAGGGTCAGCGACTCATCAGCGGCTCAAAGTTGCGGCTACCCCGGCAAAATTTACCGCCCCAGGCTAGGAATTCTTAAACTGCGATGGTGGGCCGTGTTGGGATGGGCACAATTTTAAGCGACACCAACTTTTCAAACAGACTCTAAATCTCAGAAGAATTTAATAGGCGTAGAACAGGATTTTTACCCTGAAATCTCAATTTTTACCCTGAAATCTCAGCCTGGAGTATGAGCCTATCCCTAGACAGATGTTGATTAAAAATCCAGCATTTCCTAAAAGTTTCTTTCCCCCCATTCTCCCCCAATATCAAGCCCTTGATTGTACCCCATAGGGATAACATGGAAGACGTTCCCCACTATTACAGATAACTGGTAACATGAAGCCAAGTACGACTGAAAGGTTGTACTGGTTGCTCTTTACTCTTCTTATCTATCCTGTCGTGCAATGATATGTATGCGATCGCCCCAGGCTGATTATGCGAGATAGCCCACCTTAAATGTATTGTATGATACATTTAATTGTGTTCATTTTATGACATCTTTACTTAAAATAGCGATCGCATTCAGACCGTTGTTTAAATTCAGATTAATAGAACCAGATTAACAAAACGCAGTTATCAACATCGGATGTAGGTCCACCAATCCTGGCAGACATTAGCCTTATTATTAAGGTGTATACGGTTACTGGCAGCGCCTTAGGGTTTAGACGCTACATCGTTCTATAAGCTTTGAAGCCCATATTGTAGTAGCCTTCTAGATGGCCTCAATCCTGGTCTTCGGATGGGTTTCATCTAGGGGTATGGAGGAATCATTTGTCATGCTTGTTGAGCCAGATTTGCCAAGGGCAAAATCCAGTTTCGCTGAGTACGAAAAGGCCACTCTGTCAAACTATCCAGCCTGTTCATTGGAAGACTGGCACTCAGGGTATTTGCCCAATTACTTAACCCATATTACTCAAGTCTTTGAAGATGGTAAGGCCGACATTTGTGCGATCGTCTATCTTCCCGCAGTCATTGAAGACACACCCCAGCGATCGATTGAGTACGTCCAAGTGAGGCTAGCAAGGGGGCAATGGCAGAATCTTAAGCCTTCACCGGAAGATCCTGAATTGTGGACCCTAGAGCTGAAGCGGGTACCAGAAGGAAGCCGTCTGCTATTTCGCTACCGCAACATTGGAGGACAATGGCGGTCCATCGCCCCATTGAACAACGGCGAGAGCCTTTATGGTGCCACCTACATTCCCTGCCTTCGCTACGAATGGAAGTACGCTTCCCCCACCTATGACCATGCCACCGTGTTGATGGAGACAACCCTAGAGGGTCTGCTGGGAGGCTACAAGAACGGTAGATTTGCCCCCCGCAGTTTAAACGAAATTTACTACCGTTCCATAGCCGCCCGAATTGTGGATACGGATATGTTAGGGCAACTATCGGCCCAAGGGATTGATGAAATCATGGTTCCGGTCTGTTCATCCGTGGCCAACCGAGCAACCCTTAATCCTAAATTTAACTACCTTACCTACAACTTTGTTGATGTAGACTGGCAAATTGGTCAAGCTCAGGAATTTAAACAGTTGTTAGATAGCTGTAACCAACAGGGTCTACGGTTGATTCCTGACCTAATCTTTGCCCACCAAGTGAAGTCTCCTTTTGAAGGGTCACTCGATAGTGTTTCTGGTGCCGACCAGCAAATGTTCGTAGACGAGGGTGCCTTCTTATTTCGGGACTATGGCACCTGGATGCTCAACCTGGAGCAGCCTAATACCCGTCGCATGTTAATCGAGAAGTTTGTCACCTTTGTCATGCGCTATCGTTTGCAGGTAGTTCGCATTGACTATGTTGACGGTCTCATTTTGCAATACTCCAACCGGGAAACAAACTACGGGGAGTTATTCATCCAAGAACTACGGGCCGAACTAAAACGGGCTTGTCCTGACGTTTTGGCCTTGGGTGAAACCTTTGAAATGGCTGGCAACGAGGCAGTGAAAGCCTTTATTGATAGCTTCTATGCTCCCATCGGTTTTTCAATTCTAGAGGAGTTGTACAAACCCCCAACCCAGTCTGATCATCCCCTGAGTGCAGACGTTCAAGTGTTTGCTGAGCACATCAAGCAAGTCCTGACCTCTGATCGGGATGAAGCGTATTACGCCCAATTACATGATGAAACCTGGTATTGCCCCCATGTGGCCCAAGGTAGACCTACGGTTCCCTGGGCCTACGGCAAACAGCCAGCCCAACTGGCTAAAGACCATGGGGAGGCATTAATCCAGCTAGGTCTGCTAGAACCGCAACAACTGCTTGACTATGTGCGGCGAATGGTTCGGAATGCCGAAGCACTGACCATGTTCCTGGCAACCAAACGCTACATGTTTACCCCTGGAGTGGATGCCCTCAGCCTTGGTTGCCTGGATGACCCAGAGCAATGGAAAGTTGCTTGGGACGGGGTTTCAGACAATGCCTTGCGGGTCTGGTTAGACACGGGTCTCTCAAGTCGTGACGTGTTCCAGTTCCATGAACAACATCGGCAAGACATGGTTAATCTTCGCAATATTTTCCGAACGTATACCAAAGTCAACCCTGCCACCGATCAAGCTTTAGTAACCCCCTACGTTCATCACGTCAATCAAGACTCCGCTTTATTGTGTTTACTGAGGCACTGTTCTGACCCCTTGGAAGCGTCCCTCTTAGTCGTTTTTAACTTCGGTCCGACGGTATTTGAAGGGGACCAATGCTATGAAATGCCATTACCCATTGGGTTTGCTGGCGACTGGACTGTGCTGTTTGACGGAGATGGGATGAACCATAGCCCCCATGAGCAACAAGCATACGCTCCGGGCACTCGATTAGAAAAGTCCATGGGAGTGTTTTCTAATCAGGCTAATGTACTTAGACTTAGGATTGGGGCTAGAAGCCTACTTGTTCTCAAATACAGTTTTGAATAGCATGATCGACTTGTCTCTGTTTTCCATCAATTCTATGGGTGTCCGATATGGAGCCAGTAAACTCTTTCAAATTCTGGTTCCACTCCTGAGTTACTTATTGGTTAGGGATCTACTAGTTGAGAGGATATTATTCAATCCAACCATCAGGCATAAGTTAAAGCAGTTATTGCCTAAAAGCGAACGATGGCAAGCCGTTTGGCATAATACTCCCGTTGTATTTGAGCAAACCCTAGGTTTTGTGGCCTGGAAAATTGGTTGTGACCTTGGCTTTTTTCTGATTGTCACAGGACTAGGGCCATGGCAACGGGCGTTTACCTGGTCTGGGCTGATTCCCTACGCCATCATCCAGTACTTCGTCTACTTTTGGCTTGGGCGTAAAATTTTGATTGAAGGACAGTTAAATCCATTCAAGCCTAAACCCTCTGCCTCCCCCTCCGCTGAGCGACCCACCCAGTGGAAGCGGTTTCTTTCTAAGTATTTGCATGAGGATCTTAATTCTACTAGCGAAGATATTCCCCTACGGCAGGTGCTACTGAAACCGTTGGTTGACTATGCTGGCCTGGTTTTAAGTTGGTCCCTCTACACTGTAGGGATGTTCTTTGTTCAGTCCGGTGAACTGAATGCGGCTCCGGTCATTCACTTTGCCTTTTTTGAAATGTTCACCTTTTATCTGGTGAATACCTATGGCTATATTATTGGCTTCAATGTAGGCGAATGGGTTCATTTTCGGTTGTCGTGGTTAGAAGAACGGTATTCGGCTTGGGCACGGCAACAAGCCCAGGCGATCGCCCATCACCAAAATAATGCCATCACCCCTTCTCAACAGATTTACCTCTGGGTAGAAGCATGGCAAGATTTTTGGAAAGAGTTACGTTATCGTTTTCTCTGGCAGGCTGCTCCCATTACCAAACAATATGGCTTAGACCGACGATGGCTGTTGTCTATTATTGGTGGAGTTTACTGTGTGGTTTTGGTCGCACCGAGTTGGTCGGGTAACATGATGGCCTTGGGGTCTAAGGTCAGCCGAGCCTGGTTTTCCGCATTTGGCGAAATTGGTCAGGTTCAATTGGCCCAGGTGTCCGAGAATATGTCTCAAGTTGCTGAATTGCCCGATTCCAATGATGTCGTGGTGGGATTTCCGGCATTGTGGCAAGCCATTTATCAGCCAGATGCGATCGCTGACAATCCACCGGATATCCTACAACAGTACGGTGTTGACCTAAACCCCACCCTTGCCCGCCAGCCATCCCCTAGTAATCCGGGCTAAGCGACTTGGACCAGTGTTTAACCATAAAATGTTCACCTTCTACCCAGATAATCCCTTGAAACCTGTTTTCTTGTGTGTTCGATTCCTGTTTAGTCTAGGGCTATGTCTCTTTCTTGCCTGTGCCCCGGCCTTAGCCCAACCTGCGTTTCCCCATACTCGCGGGAATCTAGACAACGATGTGCTCTATTACATTGTGGTCGATCGTTTCTTGGATGCCGAACCGAACAATGATATACCGGAATTTGCGTTTGCGGAAGCACCTGAGGATGATGACTCAGAGCGGATTTACAAAGCCATGAATCGGCTGATGTTGCGCCATACCTACGATCCAAGCCATCGCTACATGGGCATGTATTGGGGTGGCGATCTTCAGGGTGTGACCCAAAAGCTTGACTATCTCCAGGACTTGGGGGTTACAAAACTCATTCTCTCTCCCATTCAGGACAACGCCAACGGGCTGTTTTATCATCCCAATATTGAGAGCTACTTGCACCAGACCAAATTTGATCAAGCCCCCGATAATTTCTATCGTCACATTTCCACCTCCTACCACGGCTACTGGACCAAAGATTGGTTTGCCATGGAAGAGCATTATCAAGATCCCGACGGAGATGATCCTTACCAAAGCTTCCGGCGACTGTTGAATGAGGCAGGTACTAGGGGAATTGGGATCGTCCTAGACCTAACCATGAACCAAACCTCACCGGGACATATTTCGAGTGAAGCCCCTCGGTTAGGTGCTGGCGGTTCCTTGTTTGGCGAGTCTTGGTTTGCTGATAATGGCAATGTTTACCGCAACGGGGAATTGGTTGCCGTCCATTGGAACCCCGTCACCGGGGAACGGGATCCCCAAGGGTGGTTCCACAAGCCCATGATTATTTGGGACTTTGACACTGCATCCCAAGAATTAATTGAAAATGGTCAGATTAGTGGGGGAATGCCGGACCTCGATCAGTCATCGCCCCAAGTGGAACAGTATTTCCTCGATGCGGCTCGGTTTTGGTTAACCTTCAACCAGGAGGCAACCCCCATTGCCGGGTTTCGGCTTGATGCGGTTAAGCACGTTAATTATCGCTTCTGGCGGAAATTTGAGGATATGGTGATCAGTGTTAACCCCCATGCGGTGTTATTAGGGGAATATTTTAGTGGGGGCTATCGGAATCTGCCCAGTATCGAATTCCTGACTCGAACCGATGATATTACCCATTTTGACTTCAACTTTAGTGAAGCAGCCCGTCGCTTTTTTGTGGGCGATCGCGGCTGGGATGGTCGCCCCTACGTTCTCAAAGAAATTTGCTTAGGCCGTCAAGGATCGTACTATAACACTAGCCCAGTACAGCGCCTCGTTAAAGATGTCTTGAATCCCGCTAAAACCTTAGAAATTCCACCGGAATCCCTGGAAAAGATTTCTGACGAAGATGCCAAGGGATGGGTAACATTTATCGAAAACCATGACCAGCCCAGGATGAGAAGCTACTACCCCGAAGCCACCTCCACGGATTATCAAAGCCTGATTAAATTTCAGTTTGCAGCCCGTGGCGTTCCCCTAGTGATGTACGGCACTGAAACGGGGTTAGCCGTTCCCTACCATCCTGACCACCAAGGCTTGTTTGGGGTCGGAGGTGATCCGTTTAACCGTCCGATGATGATTTGGCCCGGTGCTGAGGGATGGGACGAAGGCATTTATCAAACAATGCGGCAGATGGCCCACCTGCGCCAGCAGTATCCCTTGTTGCGTTACGGGACCACTCGGTTCTTGTCACCTAAAAATGCGGATGAAGAGAATGACCTTTTTATGTTGAGGGAAGCAGAGGAAGGGGATTCAGGTCAGCCTAAAATTCTCTATGCCTATTCCACTAGTGGGGGCGACTATCTATTAAATATGGCTGAGGATGGCATCACCCACTACGATCAGGTCGGGTCTGACCAGTCAATTAACGTCATTGATGGGTTGTTGGCGCTGCGTCTAGAGCCGAGGGAAGCCAAGGTACTCGTTTTGTTTTAGCCATAGGTTTTAGCCATAGG